>DATNNN010000165.1:0-4028 GCA_035601815.1 Xanthobacteraceae bacterium
CCGGAGAAGACGCCGTCGTTCTTCGTCAACGACCAGAAGGGCTTCTATCACTGCTTCTCCAGCGGAAAGCACGGCGACCAGTTCCGCTTCCTCATGGAGACCGAAGGGTTGAGCTTCCGCGACGCCGTCGAGCGGCTGGCAAGCCTCGCCGGCGTGCCGGTCCCGGCCGCCACACCCGAAGAAGAAAAGCGCGAGGCGCGGCGCAAGACGTTGCACGAGGTGGTCGAGCTCGCGGCGAAATTCTTCGAGGAGAGCCTGCAGGCGCGCACCGGCGCCCGCGCGCGAGGCTATCTCGCCGACCGCGGCCTCGCGCCCGCCACGATCGCCCGCTTCCGCATCGGCTACGCGCCGGCGGAGCGCTTCGCGCTCAAGGAATATCTCGGGGCCAAGAGCGTGCCGGTGGAGGACATGGTGGAGGCGGGGCTGCTCGTCGCCGGCGACGACATTCCGCTGCCCTACGACCGCTTCCGCGAACGCGTCATGTTCCCCATCGCCGATTTTCGCGGGCGCATCGTCGCCTTCGGCGGCCGCGCGCTCGATCCCGACGCGCCGGCGAAGTATCTCAACTCGCCGGAGACGCCGCTCTTCCGCAAAGGGGGTCTCCTCTACAACGGCGCCGCCGCGCGGGCGGCGACGCAGAAGGGCGCCTCGCTCATCGTGGTCGAGGGCTACGTCGACGCCATCGCCATGGTGTCGGCCGGCTTCGAGGCGACGGTGGCGCCGCTCGGCACCGCGCTCACCGAGGACCAGCTGATCCTCCTCTGGCGCATGGCGGAAGAGCCTATCCTTTGCTTCGACGGCGACGCCGCCGGCCGCCGCGCGGCGTACCGCGCCGTCGATCTGGCGCTGCCGCTGCTGGTACCGGGAAAGAGTCTCCGCTTCGCCTCGCTGCCGGAAGGGCAGGACCCGGACGATCTCATCAAGAACGGCGGCGCTGACGCCATGCGCGAGGTGCTCGGCTCGGCGCGGCCGCTCGCCGAGGTGCTGTGGCTGCGCGAGAGCGAGAGCGCCAATCTCGAGACGCCCGAACGCCGCGCGGCGCTGGAAGCGCGGCTCGCGGAAATCCTGCGCATGATCGGCGACGAGACCGTGCGCCGCTACTACCGCGACGACCTGAAGGACCGCCTCGCCAACCTGTTCCAGCCGAACCGGGCGCAATTCCAATCATCGCCGCGCTTCCGCGGCGGGCCGCGCCGGCAGGGAGCCCGGATGCCGGAGCCGGCGAGCGTGCTCAAGCCGCGCTCCAATCGCCTGGCGCAAAGTTCCATCGTGCGCGGGCGCGCGGCGGTGCCGGCGCGGGAGGCGCTCATTCTGCTGGCCGTGCTGAATCACCCCTGGCTCCTCGCCGACCACGCCGAGGAGCTCGCCCACCTCGACTTCGGCCATGGCGACGCAAGCACGCTCCGCCAGGCGCTGCTCGATGCGGCGGCGGCGGGGGCCGCCGGTTCCGCCGCGGAACTCGCGGCGCACCTCGAAACCGTTGGGGCGCAGGCTCTTAGCCAGCGCATGGAGCGCTCGCTCTCCCACGGCGGCGACTGGGAGGCGCGGCCGGATGCCGCGCGCGAAGATGTAATTGCGTGGTGGCGGCAGATCGTGAGCTTGCATCGCAAGAAGCGCACGCTATCTAAGGAGCTGCAGGAGGCGGAACGGGCCCTCGGCGCCGAGCCGACGGAGGCCAATTTCGCCTGGCTCAAGGACGTTCAGCAGCGCCTGGCCGTGCTCGACGGCACCGAAACCCAGTTCGAGGGCTTCGGCGCCCCGTCCGGGCGTCCCGCTCGGAGCATGTAAACTACCCATAGGGTAGGGGGGTGTGATTCGTGCGCCCCCGATTCGCCCGATGCCGGGCACATGAACAGGATTGCCGTGACCAAACCGAGCAAACACAAGGCCTCACCGAAGAATAAGGCAAAGGAGCCCGTCCGCTCGGCCGTCCCCGCCGCGAAGAAAGTGAAGCCGCCGAAGCCCGTGGTGGCCAAGCCCATGCCGGCGCGGGCCGCTGCCGCGGCGGCGGCAGTGGCCGCGAAGAAAGGCGTGCCGTATCCGCCAATCGCCGCCAAGGCTGTGCCGGTGGCGAAGAGCAAGACGCCTCTCGTCAAGCTCAAGGTCGGCAAGGCGCTGGATCTGATGCGGGCACTCGCCGGCAAGGTCACGGGAAAGTCCGAGACCAAGGCTCCGGCCAAGGGCAACGGCAAGGTTGCGGCCAAGGCCGACGGCAAGGACCAGCGCCGCACCGCCGCCGCGGTCGAGCAGCTTCGCCGCGTCGCCGGCGCGGTGCCGGCGCCGAAGCAGCCGGCGGCCAAGGGCGCGCAGAAGCCCGAGCCCGACAAGGACGCCGAGCCCGAGGCCGGTCCGCTCCTCGATCTTTCCGACGCCGCCGTCAAGAAGATGATCAAGCTCGCGAAGAAGCGCGGCTACGTCACCTATGACCAGCTGAACGAAGTGATGCCGTCGGAAGAGGTCACGTCGGAGCAGATCGAAGACGTGCTCGCGATGATGAACGAGATGGGCATCAACGTCGTCGAGGCGGAGGAGGCCGAGGAGGCGGAGGCCGCCGACACCGACGATGATGACGACGAGGGCGGCGAGCTCACGGAAGCGGCGCCCAAGGCGCTCGCCACCACCAAGAAGTCGGAGCCGGGCGAGCGCACCGACGATCCGGTGCGCATGTACCTGCGCGAGATGGGTTCGGTCGAGCTTCTTTCCCGCGAAGGCGAGATCGCCATCGCCAAGCGCATCGAGGCCGGCCGCGAGGCGATGATCGCGGGCCTATGCGAGAGCCCGCTGTCGTTCCAGGCGATCATCGTCTGGCGCGACGAGCTGAACGAAGGCAAGGCGCTCTTGCGCGAGATCATCGACCTCGAGGCCACCTACGCCGGCCCCGAGGCGAAGAACGCGGTGCCGCCGCCGCTGGAGAACCAGCAGGTGGCCGCCGCCGCCGACGACGGCATGATGGCGCCGCCGGAGCAGGAGAAGACCGAGGAGCAAGAGGAGGAAGAGGATTTCGAGAACGCCATGTCGCTCGCCGCCATGGAGGCGGAGCTGAAGCCGAAGGTGGTGGAGACCTTCGATCTGGTGGCGGATTCCTATAAGCGCCTGCGCCGGCTGCAGGACCAGAACGTCGAGAACAAGCTGCGCTCAAGGTCGCTGTCGCCGAGCCAAGAGCGCCGCTACAAGAAGCTAAAGGAAGAGCTGATCAAGGAAGTGAAATCCTTGTCGCTCAACCAGGGGCGCATCGACGCCCTCGTCGACCAGCTCTACGAGATCAACCGGCGCCTCGTGTCGCTCGAGGGCCGGCTGATGCGGCTCGCCGAGAGCCACGGTGTGGAGCGCGAGGATTTCCTCAAGCAGCATCTCGGCGGCGAGCTCGACCCCAAGTGGCTGCTGCGCGTGTCCAAGCTCGGCGCCAAGGGCTGGAAGAACTACGTCGCGGGCGAGCGCGACCGCATCAAGGAATTGCGCAAGGAGATCCACGCGCTCGCCACCGAGACCGGGCTCGAGATCCAGGAATTCCGCAAGATCGTGCACTTCGTGCAGAAGGGCGAGCGCGAGGCGCGCCAGGCGAAGAAGGAGATGGTGGAGGCGAACCTGCGCCTCGTCATCTCCATCGCCAAGAAATACACCAACCGCGGCCTGCAGTTCCTCGACCTGATCCAGGAAGGCAACATCGGGCTGATGAAGGCGGTGGACAAGTTCGAGTATCGCCGCGGCTACAAGTTCTCCACCTACGCCACCTGGTGGATCCGCCAGGCGATCACCCGCTCGATCGCCGACCAGGCGCGCACCATCCGCATCCCCGTGCACATGATCGAGACCATCAACAAGATCGTGCGCACGAGCCGGCAGATGCTGCACGAGATCGGCCGCGAGCCGACGCCGGAGGAGCTCGCCCAGAAGCTCGGCATGCCGCTGGAGAAGGTGCGCAAGGTGCTGAAGATCGCCAAGGAGCCGATTTCCTTGGAGACCCCGATCGGCGACGAGGAGGATTCGCACCTCGGCGATTTCATCGAGGACAAGAACGCGATCCTGCC
>DATNNN010000166.1:0-7739 GCA_035601815.1 Xanthobacteraceae bacterium
GCCGTGGCATGAAGCCCTACGCCGGCGCCTCGCCTCCGCCCGCAACCCCCGCCTATAATCGATTGCGGCCCGCGCGGAGCTGAGGCTCCGCGGCGGCGTCCAATCTCGGGAATGGAAGGAAAGCGACGTGAAGGTCGACTACCACATCTTCAAAACCATGGCGAACGCCTACCTCGGCCTCTGGGTCGACCCGCCGCGCCGCCCGACCTTCTTCGACGTCAAGGCGACCTGTCCCGAGCTCGATCTCGTTACCCAGGCCTATCCCATCATCCGCAAGGAGTTCGACCGGCTCGAAGCGGACATGAACGACATGCCGGAGTACCACGAAGTGGATTCCGGCGAGCGCGCGATCTCCGCCACGACCGCCAAGCGCTGGAACGTGTTCATGCTCGAGATTCTGGGCCACAAGCCGGCGGCGAACCGCGCCCGCTGCCCGGAGACCGTGCGCGTGCTCGCCCAGGTGCCGAACCTCATCCAGGCGTTTTTCTCGATCCTGGAGCCCGGCAAATCCGTTCCCGAGCATGAGGGACCGTATCTCGGCTACCTGCGCTATCACCTCGGCCTGCGCGTGCCGAAATCGAACCCGCCCAAGCTCGTGGTCAACCGCCAGGACTACGTATGGAAAGAGGGCGAGGCGGTAATGTTCGACGATTCATGGCCGCACTCAGTGGTTAACAACGCAAAGGAGACAAGGGCGGTCCTCATCATCGACATTCGCCGGCCCCTTCCCTTGATGCCGGATCTGTTCAACCGCTTCCTCACCGACGTGGTCGGCCGCCACACCTACGGCCGCGCCGTCGCGCGCAAGGCCGAAGCGTTCGCCGCCGGCAACAAGCCTGCGCACAAGGCCGCCGCCTAGCGGCTGCCATGGGCGACCCGCCGAAGCCCGGGCGCGACATCGGCGCCCTCCTCGCGCTCATGGCGGCGTTGCGCACTGCCAAGACCGGATGCCCGTGGGATCTCGAGCAGAGCTTCGCGACCATTGCGCCCTACACCATCGAGGAAGCCTACGAGGTCGCCGACGCCATCGAGCGCGGCGATCTCAAAGGCCTTCAGGACGAGCTCGGCGACCTTCTGCTCCAGGTCGTCTTTCACGCCCGCATGGCCGAGGAGGCGGGCAAATTCGATTTCGCCGACGTGGTGCAGGCGATCACGGAAAAGCTCGTGCGCCGGCACCCGCACGTGTTCGGCGACGCGCGCGATCTGAATCCTGACGAGGTCAAGGTGCTTTGGTCGAAGATCAAAGCGGACGAGCGGCGCGGCAAGAACGAGCGGCGAACGCTGGACGGAGTTCCCCTCGCCCTTCCCGCGCTCGCCCGCGCGCTCAAGCTCCAGGACAAGGCGGCCAAGGTCGGCTTCGACTGGGAGAAAAAGTCGGACGTCGAGGCCAAGGTCGCCGAAGAGCTCGCCGAGCTTGCGGCAGCGGCCGATGCGGCCGCGGCGCACGAAGAGATCGGCGATCTTCTGTTCGCCCTCGTCAATCTTGCGCGCTGGCTCGATGTGGACCCCGAGGGCGCGCTCCGCGGCGCCAACGCCAAGTTCGAGCGCCGTTTCCACGCGATCGAGGACGCTCTGAAGATCCGCGGCAAGACGCCGGCGCAGTCAACCTTGGCCGAGATGGATACACTCTGGAACGAGGCAAAGAAGAAAGAGCGCTAGGCCACCTCGCGTACCGCGCCGGGAAACTTCCGCCGCACCAGGTCCGCCTTGCCCGGCTCGACGCGCACCGTCACCTCCAGCCGCCCGTCCTCGGCCAGCTCCCGTGACAGTACCTCGCATGTGCGGTGCAGCCAG
Source organism: Xanthobacteraceae bacterium (assembly GCA_035601815.1). GTDB lineage: Bacteria > Pseudomonadota > Alphaproteobacteria > Rhizobiales > Xanthobacteraceae > DATNNN01. The sequence continues at coordinate 1,795 of DATNNN010000166.1, forward strand.
CCAAGTCCGGCGCCGTCGGCGGGATCGAGGCTGAGCAGCAGCGTCGGCCGGCCGGCCACCACGCGCCCCTCCACCGCCTCGAGCAATGGGACGGTCCCCTCGCCCTTCAGCGCCGAGATCAGGATCGGCCGCGCCTCCGCCGGCTGTCGCGCCGCGACGTTGGCAAGCCGCGTGCGCGCGTCGACGTCGAGCCGGTCGATCTTGTTCCACACTTCCAGCACGCGCGCCGAATCGTTCGGATCGATGCCGAGCTCGCGCAGCACGCTGGCCACGTCCTCCGCCTGCGCCTCGGCGTCGGAATGCGACATGTCGCGCAAATGTAGAATGACGTCGGCTTCGATCACCTCTTCCAGCGTGGCGCGGAAAGCCGCGATCAGGAGCGTCGGCAGCTCGGAGATGAAGCCCACCGTGTCAGAGAAGATCGCGCGCGAGCCGTGCGGCAGGTCGACGGCGCGCAGCGTCGGATCGAGCGTGGCGAACATAAGATCTTCTGCCCGCACCGAGGCGCTGGTAAGCCGGTTGAACAGCGTCGACTTGCCGGCGTTGGTGTAGCCCACGAGCGCCACGATCGGATACGGCACGCGCCGGCGGTTGTCGCGATGCAGCCCGCGGGTGCGCCGCACCTTGACCAGCTCCCGCTTGATCGAGCCGATGCGGCCCTCGATCATGCGCCGGTCGGTCTCGATCTGTGTCTCGCCTGGCCCGCCGAGAAAGCCGAAGCCGCCGCGCTGGCGCTCCAGGTGCGTCCACGACCGCACCAGCCGGCTCTTCTGGTATTCAAGATGCGCGAGCTCCACCTGCAGCGCGCCCTCGCGCGTGCGTGCCCTCGCGCCGAAGATTTCCAGGATCAAACCGGTACGGTCGACGACCTTGGCGCTCCACGCCCGCTCCAGGTTACGCTGCTGCACCGGCGACAGCGGCGCATCGACGAATACGAGGCCGACGTCCTCCACACGAACGAGTCCGGCGATCTCCTCGACCTTGCCCTTGCCGAGGTAGGTCGCGGGCTGGATCGCCGCGAGCCCCACGACGCCGGTGCTCGCGATCGTGAGCCCGATCGCGCGCGCAAGACCGACCGCCTCCTCCAGTCGCGCATCGATGGACCGCGTAGGCCGGCCGAGGCTGGCTGGCGCCTTGCGCGAGAGATACGGAACAACGACCGCGGCCCGCGCCGGCGAGCCCGCCGGAGCGAAACCTCCTGCCCTCGTCTTCGCTGGCGCGCGCCGGGGTTCCAACTAGACCTTGTCCGCGACCGCTTCGTCAGCCGGCTCGAACAACTGGATGGGCGCCCCCGGCATGACCGTGGAGATCGCGTGCTTGTAGACGAGCTGGCTGTGGCCGTCCCGCCGCAGGAGCACGCAAAAGTTGTCGAACCAGGTGACGACGCCCTGCAGCTTGACGCCGTTCACCAAGAAGATGGTGAGCGGGGTCTTGTTCTTGCGGACGTAGTTGAGGAAGGTGTCTTGCAGGTTTTGCTGACGATCCGCCGCCATTGATGTTGTCCTTCTTAGCTGGGGGCGAGCGATTGACGCGCGTTATGCCCGCGCGGGGTCCGGTCGGCAGATGCCTCCCAGCCCGGACCCATTAGAAGCCGGTTGCTGAAACCGCGCAAGCCAATCTTGTGTGCTGGCAGTGCCGCAGCCTTGAGCGGCTTGGTCAGGCGACGATTTCCGCGAACTCGTGGAAGCGCGCCCGGAGCGCGCGGGCGGTGGGGCCGGGCTTGCCGTCGCCGACCGATTTGCCGTCGATCCTGACCACCGGCATCACGAGCTGGCTCGCCGCGGTGATGAAGGATTCCGCCGCGGACAGCGCCTCGGCCACCGAGAACGGCCGCTCCTCGATGGCGAGTCCTTCCTGCGCGGCAACTTCGAGCACCACGGTGCGCGTGACGCCGCGCAGAATGCCGAGATGCGCCGGCCGTGTGACGAGCTTGTGCCCGCGCGTCACGATCCAGGCATTGGAGGCGGAGCCCTCGGTGACGAATCCGTCCGCGTCCACGAACCACGCCTCGCGCGCGCCCCGCTCCTTTGCCTTCTGGCGCGCGAGCACGTTGGGCGTGAGGCCGATGCTCTTGATGTCCACCCGCGGCCAGCGGTTCTCCGGCACCGTGATCACTGCTATGCCGGCGTCGGCTACGGCCTCGGCCTTGGTTCGGTCAATGGAGCGAGCGGTGACGACCAGGCCTGGCCGCGTGCCGGGCGGCGGAAATGCGTGATCGCGCCGCGCCACCCCGCGGGTAATCTGCAGATAGGCGATGCCGTTGCGCACCCGGTTCTTGCGTACTGTTTCGCGCACCACTACGGCGAGCGCGGAAAGCGGCATGGGCAGCGCGATCTTCAGCTCGTCCAGCGAGCGTACGAGCCGCTCCATGTGCCGCCGCTCGTCGACGAGGCGCCCGCCCCGCACCTCGCACACCTCGTAGACGCCGTCGGCGAATTGATAGCCGCGATCCTCGATGTGCACCGCCGCCGCGCGATGCGGCAGATAGCGGCCGTTGACGAACGCGACGCGGGACATGAACCGCTCTAGCGCTCGTCGACGCCGAGCGCCTTGAGTTTGCGGTGCAGCGCCGAGCGCTCCATGCCGACGAATTCGGCCGTGCGCGAGATGTTGCCGCCAAAGCGGTTAATCTGCGCGATCAGATACTCCCGCTCAAACGCCTCGCGCGCGTCGCGCAGCGGCAGGCTGAGCAACTGCTCGCCGCCGGCCTCGGACGGCATGGTAGGCACGAGCGCCCCCACGTCGGGCGGCAGCATGGCGGCGGTCACCTCCGCTTGCGGGTCGCCGCCGGCAAGAATGAGCAGGCGCTCCACGTTGTTGCGCAGCTGCCGGATGTTACCCGGCCAACTGTGGGATTGCAGCACCGCCAGCGCGTCGGCGCCGATCTGCCGCCGCGGCAGCCCGGTCGAGGCGGAAATCTGGTCGAGGAAGTAGTCCACGAGATCGGGAATGTCCTCGCGGCGCTCGGCGAGCGGCGGCACGCGGATCGGAACTACGCTCAGCCGGTGATAGAGGTCCTCGCGGAAACGGCCTTCGGCGATTTCCGCTTCCAGGTTGCGGCTCGTCGAAGTGATGACGCGCACGTCCACCGAGACCCGCGTGTTGCCGCCGGCGCGCTCGAAGGTCTGCTCGGTCAGCACGCGCAGGATGCGGTTCTGCGTCTCGCGCGGCATGTCGGCGATCTCGTCGATGAACAAGGTGCCGCCGTGCGCCTCCTCAAGCGCGCCGATCTTGCGCGATGCGCCGTTGCCCGCGCTCTCGACGCCGAACAGTTCCGGCTCCATGCGCTCCGGCGTGATCGCCGCGGCGTTGATCACCACAAACGGCCCGGTCGCGCGCCCCGAGGCGGTGTGGATCATGCGCGCGGCAAGCTCCTTGCCGACGCCCGACGGGCCCACGATAAGGATGCGGCTGTTGGTGGGCGCCACCCGTTCGATGGTGAGGCGAAGCTGATTGATCGCGGTGGAGCCGCCGACCAGGCGCTGGGCGTGCGGCACGAGGTGCTTCAGCGCCTGCACCTCCCGCTTGAGCCGCAGCGTCTCCAGCGCCCGCGTCGCGCAAACCACCAGGCGATCGGCGTTGAACGGCTTCTCGATGAAGTCGTAGGCCCCGCGCTTGATCGCCGCCACCGCGGTTTCGATGTTGCCATGGCCCGAGATCATCACTATCGGCAGGTCCGGGTGCTGGCCCTTGACCACGTCCAAAAGCGCCAGACCGTCGAGACGGCTCCCCTCGAGCCAGATGTCGAGCAGCACGAGATGCGGCCGCCGCGCCTCGATCGCCGTCAGCGCCTCGTCGGCGTCCTTGGCACTGCGCACCGAGAAGCCCTCGTCCTCCAGGATGCCTGAAACCAGCTCCCGGATGTCGGCTTCGTCGTCGACGATGAGAATGTCCGTCGTCATGTCAGTTCGCCGCAACCCCTTCTTGCACCGCCGCCGCGGGCTTGGCGGTTCCGTTCACCACGAATGTCATGCGTATCCAGGCGCCGCGCCCGTCCGGAGCATCCAACAGCTCGATCTTGCCGCCGTGCTCCTCCAGGATGCGGCCAACGATGGGGAGGCCGAGGCCGGTACCCTTCTCCCGCGTGGTCACATAGGGCTCGAGCAGGCGCTCCCGGTTCTCCTTGGGCAGACCCGGACCGTTGTCGATCACGTCAACCACGGCATCGTCGCCTTCGCGGACGACACGCACGCGAATCCTGCCTTTTTCCCGTTCCTCCGGCGGCAGCGCCGCGACCGCCTCGCTCGCGTTCTTCAGGATGTTGGTGAGCGCCTGTGAGATCAGGCGGCGGTCGAAGCGAGCCTCCATCGGTCCCTTGGGCAATTCCACGTCGAAGGTGATCTCGGGACGGCCGACGCGAGCAAGGAATACCGCCTGCCGCACGGTCTCCGCCAGGTCCTGCACCTCCACCACCGGCTTCGGCGTCCGCGCGAAGGCGGAGAACTCGTCCACCATGCGGCCGATGTCGCCGACCTGGCGGATGATGGTTTCGGTGCACTGCTCGAACACCTCGCGGTCCTCGATGAGCGTCTTGCCGTACTTGCGGCGCAGCCGTTCGGCCGAAAGCTGGATCGGCGTCAGCGGGTTCTTGATCTCATGGGCGATCCGCCGCGCCACGTCCGCCCACGCCGAGGTGCGCTGCGCCGCCACGAGCTCGGTGATGTCGTCGAGCGTCACCACGTAGCCGTGATCGGTCTCGCCCGCCTGCTCCGTCGTGACGCGCACGTTGATGGTGCGCTCGCGGCCGCCGCGCTGAAACGTGATCGTACCCTGCACGCGCGGTGCGCCGGCGCGGGCCTCCGCCACGAGCCCGGCGAGCTCCGGCACCGCGTCCGCCAGACCGATGCCGATCAGGTCGCTGCGCCCGAGCAGCCGTTCGGCCGAACGGTTGAGGATCGTGACGCGGCCTTCGGTGTCGAGGCCGAGGACGCCGGCGGAGACGCCCGCGAGCACCGCTTCGGTGAAGAGGCGCCGCTGGTCGATCTGATCCCGCGCCCGCACGATGTCGTCATGCTGTCCGCGCAGCTCCGACGTCATCTTGTTGAAGGAATCCCCGAGGTTGGCGAGGTCGCCCTCCGAGCGGCGCACCGGCACCTGCACGTTCATGTTTCCCGACGCCACCAGATCGGCGGCGGTGATCAGGCGGCGGATCGGCCCCACTAGGCGGTTGGCGAAATTGAAGCCGAGCCACACGGCCGACAGCAGCAGGATCAGCGCAATCAGCGCGTACATGAGCGCGAAGGCCACCTGCACGCCGATGCGGCGCTGCTCGAGGCTTTGATACTCGAGGATGTTCGCCTCGGTGTTGCGCAGGTACTGCAGCACGCGCGGATCGATGGGGCGCGCCACATAGAGGTACGTATCCTCGTAGCCGCGCACCGGCACCACGGCGGCCACGTAATCCGCCTCGTTCGCGAAATAGACGAGCGGCCGCTCCTCGCTGGTTTCGCTGATGGCGAGGTTGGGCGGCACCAGGAACTCGCGACCGAACTGGATGTCGGCGCGCTCGATGATGGAGAGGTTCTTGCGGATCAGCATCGTCGCCGGCAGGCCGCGCACCGACGCCTGCGCGGTGAGGATCCGCCGGAAGCGGTCGCGATCGCTGTCGTAGAGCTCGCGCATGCGCGTGAGGTCGGCGGCCATGGCCACGAGGTCGGCGCGGATGCCGAGCGCGTGCTCGCGCACATAGGTCTCCGCGATCGTCACCGATGAATCGATGATCGCGCGCGTGCGGGTGGAGAACCAGCGGTCGAGCCCGCGATCGAGCGTGATCGAGGCGATGACCGCGACCAAGATCGCCGGCACGATCGCGACGAGCGCGAACATGAGCACAATGCGCACGTGCAGCCGCGCCGCCGCCCTGCCCTTGCGCCGCGCCCGGATGAGGCCGACGACTTGCCAGACCACCACCACCATGAGCAGGACGCCGGTGACCGCGTTCGCCA
>DATNNN010000167.1:0-12023 GCA_035601815.1 Xanthobacteraceae bacterium
GGCAGCGCGCCCTCGAGCAGCAGCCGTTCCGCCTGCACCCCGCGCGGCGTCAGCATGCGATTGCCGACGAAGCCGTGGCAGACGCCGACCACGACCGGCACCTTGCCGATGCGCCGGCCCACCGCCATGGCGGTCGCGAGCACGTCGGGCGCTGTCGCCTTGCCGCGCACGATCTCGAGGAGCCGCATCACGTTCGCCGGGCTGAAGAAGTGGGTGCCGAGCACCTCCTGCGGCCGTTGCGTGGTCTGCGCAATGGCGTTGACGTCGAGGTAGGAGGTGTTGGTGGCGAGCACCGCGCCCTGCTTGGTGATGCGGTCGAGCGCGCCGAAGACTTTCTTCTTGACGTCCATCTCCTCGAACACGGCCTCGACCACCATGTCGGCGTCGGCCAGCGCATCGAGGGAGGTGACGCCCTTGAGCAGCGCCATGCGCCGGTCCATGTCTTCTTGCGTCAGGCCACCGCGCTGCACGCTGGTGCGGTAATTCTTGGCGATGGTGGCGAGGCCGCGGTCGAGCGCCGCCTGATTTTCCTCGACGATCGTCACCGGCAGGCCGGCGTTGACGAAGCTCATGGCGATGCCGCCGCCCATGGTGCCGGCGCCGATGACGCCGACGCGCGCGACCTCGCGCGGCTTGGTGCCAGGGGCGAGGCCGGGAACCTTGGCGGCTTCGCGCTCGGCAAAGAATACGTGCCGCTGCGCCTTGGACTGGTCGTTGACGACGAGCTCCATGAACGCAGCGAGTTCGCGCTTCAGGCCTTCCTCGATCGGGAGCGCGAACGCGCCGCGCACCGCCTCGATGGCGGCCGCCGGCGCCGCAAGGTTGCGCCCGCGTTTGACGTGCTTGGCGATGATCGCGTCATAGGAGGCGGGGTCAGCGCGCTGTGGCGCGAGCTTGTCGTTGAGATCGCGCACGCGCCGCAGCGGCCGCTTCTCGGCGACAACGCGGCGGGCGAAGGCGACCGCGGCCTTCGCGAGGTCGCCTTCGACGATCTCGTCGACCAGACCCGACGCCAGCGCGTCCTTCGCCGGGATCGGATCGCCGCTCAGGATCATGCCGAGCGCCTTGTCGACGCCGACGAGCCGCGGCAGGCGCTGGGTACCGCCGGCGCCGGGCAACAGCCCGAGCTTGATTTCCGGCAGGCCGAGCCGCGTGCCGGGCGCGGCAATGCGGAAATGGCAGCCCAGCGCGAGCTCGAGTCCGCCGCCGAGCGGGGTGCCGTGCATGGCCGCGACGGTGGGCTTCGGCATGGCGTCCAGCGCCTCGACGAGATCGATCAGACTCGGCGCCTTGCGCGGCTTGCCGAATTCGGTGATGTCGGCGCCGGCGATGAAGGTGCGGCCGGCGCAGACGATGACCATGGCCTCGACGCCGGCGTCGTCGCGCGCCGTCTTAAACGCCTCAAGCAGGCCCGCGCGCACGTCGTGGCGCAGCGCGTTGACCGGCGGGTTATCGACGGTGACGACGGCGATCGTGCCGTCGCGGTGCGAAGTCACGGGTCCCGGCACGATGCGTTTCCTCTTTGCCGCAATTTATTTGGCTGGCCGATGGACAAGATTGTCGCGACGACCCTCGCAGGGCAAGCGTTGGCCGATCGAACAGCATTTCGCAGAGCGGAATGACGTTCTGCAGATTGACCGAAACGCTAGGAAGTGGTGCCATTGCTGTCAATCGCCGGGGAGCGAGGCAGAGTCATCGTGGTCGCGGCTTACGAACGGCCGAGCGAAACGCGCGTTCGCGCAGGCAACGCGCGCACGCGCATTCACGACCGCAAGTTCGTGAACTCGCTCGCGCGCGGCCTCGATATTTTGACAGCGTTCACGCCCGCCGAGGGCCTGCTCGGCAATCAGGAGATCGCCGCCCGCGCCGGCCTGCCGAAGGCCACCGTCTCCCGCCTGACCTACACGCTCACCAAACTCGGCTATCTCACCCACATCGAGCGGCTGGAAAAGTATCAGCTCGCCCCCGCCGCGCTCTCCCTCGGCTATACCGCGCTCGCCAACATGCGCATCCGCCAAATCGCGCGGCCGCACATGCAGGAGCTCGCGAACTATTCCGGCGCGTCGGTGGCGCTCGGCAGCAGGGACCGCACCAACATCGTCTACGTCGAGCATTGCCGCAGCGAGCAGGCGGTGATGTTGCGGCTCGACCTCGGCGCACGCATTCCCATGGCGACCACCGCCATCGGGCGGGCCTTGCTTGCGGTGATGCCGGAGACCGAGCGGCGCTGGATCATGAGTCATATCGCGCGCCGCGAAGGTGACCGCTGGCCCAAGGTGCGCGCTGGCATCGAACGGGCGAACAAGGACTTCGCCGCGCGCGGCTTCACGCTTTCGATCGGCGATTGGCAGCCGGACGTGTTTGCCGTCGGCGTGCCGCTCATTCCGGCCGACGGATCGAGCGCGATCGCCTTCAATTGCGGCGCGCCGGCTTTTCAGTTGACGCGCGAACGGCTCGAGAAGGACATCGGTCCGCGCCTGGTGAATATGGTGCGCAACGTGGAGGCTACCCTAAACGGCCAATAGAGCCGGCGAGGGAAGACGCAAAGGGGGAGTTGTCGTCATGCGAAGCACAACAAGCAGGAGCGATTGCCGCGACCTCGCTGCTCGGCTGGTCTCGGCGGACGATTCGAAGTCTCCGCGGTAGGCGGGAATGGCTTCTTCCGGGTCGCTCGAGCTGCCCGCCCGGCGCGCTCCACCCGCGCGCGCCGGCGACGTATTGCTCGAGGTGCGCGATATCGGAGTTCGGTTCGGCGGGATCGTCGCCCTCGACGGGGTCTCGTTCGATCTGGCGGAGGGACAGATCCTCGGGCTGATCGGGCCGAACGGCGCCGGCAAGACCACCCTCTTCAACTGCCTGAGTCGGATCTATACCCCCGGCCACGGCGACATACGCTTCCGCGGCGCGAGCATCCTCGCAGCGCCAGCGCACCGCATCGCCGCGCTCGGCATCTCCCGCACGTTTCAGAACCTTGCGCTGTTCCGGCGGATGTCGGTGCTCGACAACATTCGTGTCGGCGGACATACCGTCAGCCGCAGCGACTATCTCAGCGACGCGCTGCATCTCCCCTGGTCGCGCCGGGAGGAGAAGGCGCTCGAAGAGGCCGCCGCGGAGCTCATCGATTACCTCGGCCTGCGTTCGGTGGCGCAGTGGCTGGTCGCCGACCTTTCCATCGGCACGCAAAAGCGGGTCGAGCTCGCGCGCGCGCTCATGGTGCGGCCGCAACTTCTCCTGCTCGACGAGCCGGCCAGCGGCTTGGCGCACGGCGAGGTGGCGGAGCTCGGCGCGCTGATCCGCCAAATCCGCGACGAGCGCGGCGTCACCGTTCTGCTGGTCGAGCACCACATGAGCCTCGTCATGTCCATTTCCGACAAGGTCGTGGCGCTCGATTTCGGCCGCAAGATCGCCGAAGGCTCGCCCGAGGCGGTGAAGAACAATCCCGACGTCATTCGCGCCTACCTTGGGGAGGTCGACGAATGACCACGAAGCTCCTCGAAGCGCGGGACCTCTGCGCCTTTTACGGCTCGACGCAGGCGCTCTTCGGCGTCGCCTTCGGCATCGACGCGGGCGGTATCACCACGCTGCTCGGCGCCAACGGCGCCGGCAAGACCACCACCCTGCGCGCGCTCTCCGGCATGCTGCGCACCAGCGGCGACGTCCACTTCGACGGCCATTCGATTGCCGGCCGCGCCACCGAGGACATCGTCCGCCTCGGCATCGCCCACGTACCGGAGGGCCGCGGCACATTCGTGCGCCTGACGGTCGAGGAAAACCTGCACCTCGGCGCCACGACCCGGCGCGACCGCGCCGGCATTGCCGCCGACATCGAGCGCGTCTTCGTCTATTTTCCGCGCCTCAAGGAGCGCCGCGATCAGCAGGCGGGCACGCTCTCGGGCGGCGAGCAGCAGATGCTCGCGATCGCACGGGCGTTGATGCTGCGCCCGCGCCTGATGCTGCTCGACGAGCCGTCGTTCGGGCTCGCACCCCTCCTGGTGCAGGAGCTGTTCGCCATTCTGCGCCGGCTGAATCAAGACGAAGGGGTGAGCTTACTCCTGGTCGAGCAGAACGCGTCGCTGGCGCTTGATCTCGCCGACAGCGCCTATCTTCTCGAAACCGGCCGCGTGGTGATGGCGGGTCCTGCCCCGGAAATCCGCAAGGATGAGGGAATTCGCCGCGCCTATCTCGGCTACTGAGGAGCGGAAATGGAGTTGTTCCTGCACCAGTTTCTCGCCGGGCTCGCGACCGGCGGCATCTACGCGCTCATGGCGCTCGCCATCGTCATGATCTACCAGGCGATCGACTCGCTCAATTTCGCCCAGGGCGAGATGGCGATGTTTTCCACCTTCATCGCCTGGCAACTGCTGCAATGGCAGCTTCCTTTCTGGGCGGCGTTCTTCCTCACGATCGCCATCGCCTTCGTCGGCGGCTTCGTCATCGAGCGCGTCGTCTTCAAGCCGCTGCGCCACGCGCACCAACTTGCCCACATCGTGGTGTTCATCGCGCTCTTCGCCATCATCAACTCGATGGCGGGCTTCCTCTGGGACTTCTCCATCAAGAGCTTCCCGAGCCCCTTCGGCTCGCACCCGCTGTTCGGCCAGCGGCTGATCAGCGCCCATGACGCCGGCATGATCGGCGTCACGCTGATCATTCTGGCGCTGCTCTATGGCTTCTTCCGCTACACCCGCGTGGGGTTGTCGATGCGCGCGGCTGCCGCGAACCCCGAGTCGGCGCGGCTCGTGGGTGTACGCGTCGGCCGCATGGTGGCGCTCGGCTGGGGGATGGCGGCGGCGATCGGCTCGGTCGCCGGCATGATGATCGCGCCGGTGGTCTTCCTCGAGCCGAACATGATGAACAGCATCCTGCTCTATGGCTTTGCCGGCGCCGTGGTCGGCGGGCTGACGAGCCCGGGTGGCGCCGTGATCGGCGGCTTCGCGGTGGGCGTCATCGAGAATCTGGCCGGGACGTTCGTTCCCTATGTCGGGCGCGAGCTCAAGCTGTCGATCGCGCTCGTTCTGATCGTCGCGGTGCTGACGGTGAAGCCGAGCGGCCTGTTCGGCGAACGCATCGTAAATCGGGTGTAGGTGATGAATACGCGGCCGTTCTGGATCAGCCTTGTCGCCGCGGTCGGCGCCGCCGTGGTCATGGTGCTGCCGCGCCGCCGCCTCGCGGCGCTTATCCTGGTGATCGCCGCTGCGTCGATTCTGCCGTTCACGGTGAAGAACTTCTTCGTGTTCCAGATGACGCTGGTCATGGTCTACACGGTGGCCATCCTCGGCCTCAATATCCTCACCGGCTTCAACGGGCAGTTCTCGCTCGGTCACAGCGCCTTCTACGCGGTGGGCGCCTACACCGCGGCGGTGCTCATGGAGCACGGAGGAGTTGCGTACTACTGGACGCTGCCGGTGGCCGGAATCGTTTGCTTCGCGTCGGGCTTTCTGTTCGGTTTGCCCGCGCTCCGTCTCGAGGGAATCTACTTAGCGCTTGCAACTTTCGCGTTAGCGACCGCGACGCCGCAGATCTTGAAATCGACGCCGCTCGAGCACTGGACCGGCGGCGTGCAGGGCATCATACTGAACAAACCAGATGCACCGTTCGGTCTGCCGCTCAACCCGGACCAGTGGCTCTATTTCTTCACGCTTGCGGTGGCACTCCTGATGTTCATCGGCGCCTATAACCTCGTGAATAGCCGCAGTGGTCGCGCCATGATGGCGATCCGCGACAACCCCATTGCCGCGCGCTCGATGGGCATTCCGGTGGAGCTCTACAAGTCGCTGACTTTCGGCATGAGCGCGCTCTATACCGGCGTCGCCGGTGCGCTGGGCGCGCTCGCCATCCAGTTCGTGGCGCCGGACTCTTTCACCTTCCTGCTCTCGATCGCGCTCTTCGTCGGGCTCGTCGTTGGCGGCGTCGGCTCGATCGCCGGCACGTTCTTCGGTGGCCTGTTCATTCTCTTCGTACCGAATATCGCCGAGCAAGTATCCAAGGGCTTGGCCGGCGCGGTTTTCGGCATCATTTTGATTTTGGTCATTTACCTGATGCCGTCGGGCCTCGGCGGGACGATCCGCCTTTGGCTCTACCGGCTCCTGCAAGGAACTCGCTGAAGACAACTGGAGGATAGTCCATGACCCGCTCCGCTCCCCGCCTGCTGCCGTTGGCGATGCTCGGTCTCGTCGTCGCTTGGGCCGGCCCGGCGCTGGCGCAGAAGAAGTATGATACCGGCGCGAGCGACACGGAGATCAAGATCGGACATATCGGTCCCTACAGCGGGCCGGCCTCAGCCTACGGCACCATCGGCAAGACGATCGCCGCATACTTCAACAAGGTGAACGCCGAGGGCGGGATCAACGGCCGCAAGATCAATTTCATCACCTACGACGACGGCTACAGCCCGCCCAAGACCGTCGAGCAGGCGAGGAAGCTCGTCGAGAGCGACGAGGTGCTGCTCATCTTCAACAGTCTCGGCACCGCGCACAACGCCTCGATCGCACGCTACATGAACAGCAAGAAGGTGCCGCAGCTTTTCGTCGCCACGGGTGCGACGCGGTTCGGCGATGCGGCGAACTTTCCTTGGACCATGGGCTGGCAGCCCAACTACCAGAGCGAAGGCCGCGTCTACGCCAAGTACGTCCTGCAGAACCATCCCAACGGCAAGATCGGCATCCTCTATCAGAACGACGACTACGGTAAGGACTACCTAAAGGGACTCAAGGACGCGATCGGCGACAAGATCAAGATCGTCGCCGAGCTGCCCTACGAGGCGACCGATCCCACCATCGACTCCCAGATCGTCAGTCTGAGAGCCTCCGGCGCCGATATCTTCTTCAACGTCACGACGCCGAAATTCGCCGCCCAGGCCATCCGCAAGGCCGCGGAAATCGGCTGGAAGCCCGTGCATCTCCTGAACAGCGTTTCGGCATCGATCGGCTCGGTACTGAAGCCGGCGGGCCTGGAGAATGCGAAAGGCGTACTCACCACGTCCTATTTAAAGGACCCCACGGATCCCACCTGGAAGGATGATCCGGCCGCCAAGGCGTGGGCTGAGTTCATGCAGAAATACTATCCGGACGGCGACCGTACCAGCGCTTTCACGGTCTACGGGTATCTCGTGGCGCAAACGCTGGAATATGTGTTGAAGCAGTGCGGTAACGAACTCACCCGCGAAAACGTGATGAAGCACGCTACGAACCTGAAAAACGTCGAGCTCGGCATGCTGCTTCCCGGCATTAAGCTGAATACCGGCCCGAAGGACTACTTCCCGCTCGAGCAGCTACAGATGGCCCGCTTCAACGGAGAGAACTTCGAGGTGTTCGGCCCGATTCTGGCGGGCGATATCGGCGGCGGAAGCTGATCGCGATCAACGCGCCCTGAGCGGCGCGGCGGTCTTGCCGGTGACGCGCCGCTCGCTCCAGCGGCGATGGAGCTTGTCGAGCAGGAGATAGATCACCGGCGTGGTGTAGAGCGTCAGCACCTGCGACACGATGAGGCCGCCGATGATGGTTATGCCCAGCGGCCGGCGCAGCTCCGAGCCCGGACCGGTGGCCAGCACGAACGGCACGGCGCCGAGCAGCGCCGCCATGGTGGTCATCAGGATCGGACGGAAGCGAGCGAGGCTCGCCTCGAAGATCGCCTTCTCCGGCGTGAGCCCGCGCTGGCGCTCGCCCTCGAGCGCGAAATCGACGAGCATGATGCCGTTTTTCTTCACGATGCCGATCAGCAGAATGATGCCGATGAACGCGATCACCGTGAGCTCGCTGCCGCTTAGTTGAAGGGCGAGCAGCGCGCCAAGCCCCGCCGCCGGCAAGGTCGAGATGATGGTCAGCGGGTGGGCGAGGCTTTCGTAAAGCACGCCGAGGACGATGTAGACCGCAAGCAGCGCCGCCAGGATAAGCAGCGGCTGCGCGCTCGCCGTCTGGGCGAAGGCGCGCACGTCGCCGGCGAACTCGGCGTGGATCACGTCGGGCATATGCAGGCCCGCGACCGCCCGCTCGATGCTGGCCTTGGCCGTCTCGAGCGGCATGTCGGGCCTGAGGCCGAAGGTGATGGTCACCGAGGGGAACTGGCCCTGGTGGTTCACGACGAGGGGCGCCAGCCCGCGCTCGAAGCGGGCGACCGCAGACAGCGGCACCTGCGTGCCGCCGCGGCCCGGCACGAAGATGCGGGTGAGATCGCCGGGGTCGCGCTGCAGCCGCGGGTCGACCTCGAGGATCACCCGGTACTGGTTGCGCTGGGTGTAGATGGTCGAAATCTGGCGCTGCGAGAAGGCGTTGTTGAGCGCCGCGTCGATGTCCTGCACGCGCACGCCGAGGCTCGCCGCCGCCTGGCGGTCGATCGACACGTTGAGCTGCAGCCCGCTCTGCTCGCGGTCAGTGGAAACGTCGACCAGATCGGGAACCTGCCGGACGCGGTCGAGCACCTGCGGCAGCCAACGCTGCAATTCGTCGATATCGGGGCTCCATAGCGTGAACTGATACTGCGAGCTTCCTGCGCGGGCGCCCACACGCAGGTCCTGCGCGGGCACCATGAACAGGCGAATACCGGCCACCTGCTCGAGCTTGCGCCGCAAGCGGTCGACAACGCGGGCGGTGATAAGGCCCTCGCGCTCGGCAAGGGGCTTCAGGCTGATGAACAGCCGACCGCGGTTGACCGAGCCGGCGAACACCGATCCGCCCACCGACGATCCGACGCCGTCGACCGCCGGATCGGCGAGCACGATCGCCGTCACCTGCTGCTGAAGGTCCACCATGGCCTTGAACGAGATGTCGGGCGAAGCCTGGGTCGATCCGAATATCAGCCCGGTGTCGTCCTGTGGGAAATAGCCTTTCGGAATCTTGACATAGAGTGCGACCGTGAGCGCGATGGTCCCCGCCATCACGATGAGCGTCAGCGCGCGGTAATGCAGCACGACAGAAAGCGTGCGCCCATAGGCGGCGATCACGCGGCCGAGCAATCCCTCCATCATGCGGTCGAGCCAGGTCGCCGTCTTGCTCGGTGCCGCGCGCACGAAATGCGCGCAGATCATCGGCGTCACTGACAGCGACACCAGCGTGGAAATGGCGATGGCGAAGGCAAGCGTGACCGAGAACTCGCGGAACAGCCGCCCGATAATGCCACCCATGAACAGGAGCGGGATGAAAGCGGCGATCAGCGACACGCTGATGGCGATCACCGTGAAGCCGATCTGGCGAGCACCCTCGATTGCCGCCCGCATGGGCGTGTGACCCTTCTCCAGGTTGCGAAACATGTTCTCGATCATGACGATCGCGTCGTCGACGACGAATCCAACCGACACCGCGAGCGCCATGAGCGACAGGTTGTCGATGGAGAAGCCAACCAGCCACATGGCGGCGCAGGTGCCGGCGAGCGACAGCGGCACCGTGACGCCGGCGGCGAGCGTGGCGGTGCCGCGCCGCAGGAAGGCGAACACCACCAGCATCACCAGGATAATGGTGACGCCGAGGATGAGCTGCATGTCGGCGACGCTGGCCCGGATCGTGGCGGTGCGGTCGGAGAGAATGGAGATGTCGATGCCGGCCGGAATCCAGCGCTGCAGCTCCGGCAACAGCGCCTTGATGCGGTCGACGGTCTCGATGACGTTGGCGTCGCCCTGCTTGGTGATGATGAGCAGCACCGCCGGCTGCCCATTGAACCAAGCCGCCGAGCGGCTGTTGCGGGTCGCCTCCTGAATGCTCGCGACGTCGCCGAGGCGGACCACGTCATCGCCGGTGGTCTTGACCACGATGGCGCTGTACTGCGCCGGCGTGCGCAGCTGCCGGTTGGTCTCGAGGACCTGCGACTGGCGCGGCCCCTCCAGCGCGCCGAGCGGGATCAGGCTGTTGGCGTTAGCGATGGCGAGGCGCACGTCCTCCAACGAGATGCCCGCCGCGGAAATGGCGCCGGGGTTGACGCGCACCCTGATCGACGGCTGCTCCGCGCCGCTCACCGTCACGTCGGCGACGCCGTCCACCTGCGAAATGCGTTGCGCAATGACCGTGTCGGCGGCGTCGTAGATGGCGCCCGGCGACAGGGTCCGCGAGGTCAGCGCGATGATGAGAACCGGCGACGCGGCAGGATTGACCTTACGGAAGTTGGGGAGCGACGGCAGGTCGCCGGGGAGGTCCGAGAGCGCCGCGTTCAGCGCCGCCTGCACGTCCCGCGCGGCGCGATCGATGCCGCGGCCGAGGTCGAACTGGACCGCGATGCTGGTCGTGCCGAGCGAGCTCGTCGAGGTGATCTCGGTGACGCCGGCGATCTCGCCGAGCCGGCGCTCCAGCGGCGCCGCCACGGTCGCCGCCATCACGGTGGGGTCCGCGCCGGGCCGGCTCGCCGACACACGGATCGTGGGGAAGTCCACACTCGGCAGGCTCGCCACCGGCAAGAAGTGATAGGCGATGGCGCCCACGAGAAAGAGCCCGATCGCGAGCAGCGCGGTGCCGATCGGCCGGCGGATGAAGGGGTAGGAGAAGTTCATGGCGCTACTCGGCGGCGCGGCGCGGAATTTCGCGCGTCGGTGGCCTTGGCTTGGGCAGAGCGAGGACCGGTGGATGTTCGAAGAATCCCCCGATCTTCACCCGCAGCCGCTCCATGGCGAGATAGATGACCGGCGTGGTGTAGAGCGTCAGCAATTGGCTGAGCAGCAGCCCGCCGATGATGGTGATGCCGAGCGGGAAGCGCAGCTCCGAGCCGGTGCCGCCTTCGAGCGCGAGCGGCAGTGCGCCGAATAGCGCCGCGAGCGTGGTCATCATGATCGGCCGGAAGCGCAGCATCGCCGCCTTCACGATGGACGCGCGTGGGCTGAGCCCTTCCGTTCGCTCCGCCTCAAGCGCGAAGTCGATCATCATGATCGCGTTCTTCTTGACGATACCCATGAGCAGCACGATGCCGATGAGCGCGATCACCGACAGGTCCTGGCCGAACAGCATGAGCGCGAGCAGCGCCCCCACGCCGGCCGACGGCAGCGTCGATAGGATGGTCAGCGGATGAATGGCGCTCTCGTACAAGACGCCGAGCACGATGTAGATCGTGATGGCGGCGGCGAGGATCAGCCACGGCTCGCCCGCGAGCGACCTTCTGAACTCGGCGGCGTCGCCCGAATAGCTGCCGATCACCGACCCCGGCATGTTGATGTCGCGCTGCGCCGCGGAGATGGCCGCCACCGCGTCGGATAGCGCCGCGCCCGGCGCGAGGTTGAAGCTGATGGTGGCCGCCGGGAACTGTTCCTGGTGGCTGATGGTGAGGGGGGCGGTGGTGCGCGCGAGCCGCACGAAGGAACTGAGCGGAACCTGCGTGACGGAGGAGTTCGAAGCACCCTGGACGGCGGCGGCGCCGGCGGTGGCCTGCAGCCCCGACGTGCTCGATGTGCTGGAGAAGAGCTGCGAGCCCGCCGCTGACGGCACATAGAGCTTGGCGAGCGCGCTGGGGCCCGTCTGGTATTGCGGCATCGCCTCGAGGATCACGCGATACTGGTTGGCCTGGCCGTAGATCGTCGAGATCTGCCGCTGGCCGAAGGCGTCGTTCAGTGTATCGTTGACGAGCTGCATGGAGACGCCGAGCCGGCCGGCGATCTCGCGGTCCACGTCGATCTGCAGGCTGAGCCCGCCCTCCTGCGCTTCCGAGGCGACCTCGCGCAACACCGGCTCGCCGCGCAGGCGCCGGGCGAGGCGGTCGGACCAGTCCTTCACCTCCGCCGCGTCCGTGCCGGTGAGGGTGTACTGGTACTGGGCGCGGCTCGAGCGCGTGCTGATCTGGATGTCCTGCACGGGCTGGAAATAGACGAGCATGCCGGGCACCGGCGCGACAATGCGCTTCAGGCGGTCGATGATCTCGCCGACGACCGCCTTGCGCTCGTTGCGCGGCTTCAGCGTGATGGCGAGCCGCGCGGCGTTCGGGCTCGGATTGATCGGGCTCACGCCGACGATCGACACCACACCGGTCACGTCCGGGTCAGCGCGCACGGCGTCGGCGATCCGCGCCTGCAGCCGCTGCATCTCCTCGAAGGAAACGTCCGGCCCGGCCTCGGTCACCGC
>DATNNN010000168.1:0-3865 GCA_035601815.1 Xanthobacteraceae bacterium
TTTCGGCGGCATCAACGCGGTCCTCGTGGTGGGCGGACCGAGCTGATCGCAAGACCGTCGCGGAGCACCAATGTCCGTTGCCAAGTCGATCCTCATCACCGGCGCCACCAGCGGCATCGGCCGCGCGCTGGCGCGCGAGTATGCCGCGCCCGGCGTGCATCTCGCCTTGACCGGCCGCGATCGCCAGCGCCTCGACGAGGTCGCCGCGGCGGCGCGCGCCCGCGGTGCCACTGTCTCGGCCGCCGCGCTCGACGTGCGTGCGCGCCACGAGCTCGCGAAATGGATCCGCGCGGTCGACGACGAGACGCCGCTCGATCTTGTCATTGCCGGCGCCGGCATCACCACCGGCATCGGCCTCGGCCGGCCGCGCGAGGGCGCCGACGCGGCGCGCGCCGTGATCGCCACCAATCTCCTGGGCGTGCTCAACACCATCGATCCCGCGATGGAGCGCATGAGCGCTCGCGGGCGCGGGCGGCTCGCGTTCCTTTCCACCATCGCCGCCGTGCACGGCTTTCCGTATTCGCCCGCCTACTGCGCGAGCAAGGCCGCGATCCATTCCTACGCCGAGGGCATCCGCGCCGAGTTGCTGCCCCACGGCGTCGCCGTTTCCATCATCGTGCCCGGCTTCGTGGCGACGCCGCTCAACCAGGACATCGTCTGCCCGAAGCCGTTCGTCACCAAGCCCGAGCGCGCCGCCCAGATCATCCGTCGCGGCCTCGAGGCCGGCCGGCCGATCATCGCCTTCCCGCGCATGCTCTACGGCGCCGCCTATATCCTCAAGGTGATGCCCACGGCCTGGGTGGATCGCTTCCTCAATCTCATCCACGTCGACATTCCCGAGACGCGCGAGCGCGTGAGCGATTGATGACCGCGGCCATCGTCGCCTACGTTTGCGCGGGGTGGTGGTCGCTCTCGCTTCTTCTCTATGTCGGATCGGTGATCGCCGCCTTCGCCCAGCCGGCGGCGCTGCGGCGCCGCGCCACGCGTATCGACCAGCCGCCGGTTTCGGCGATCGTCCCGGTCAACCGCATCGATGCGGAGATGGAGACGGCCTTCGCGTCGCTGTTCGCGCAGGCTTATCCCCGCTTCGAGGTGCTGGTTTCCGCCGCCGACGAATCGGCCCCGGCGCTCGCGGTCGCGCGCACGGTCGCCGCCCGCCACCCGCGCGTTCCGTTCCGCGTGGTGTGCCAGGACACCCGCGTGGCGGTGAGCCCGAAGCTCAACAACCTGGTGGCGCCGCTTGCGGCGGCGGCGCACGACATAATTTTCGTGAAGGATTCGAGCTTTCATCTCAAGGACCACGAACTCGCGGCGCTCGTGCGGTATGCCGCGCCCGGCGTGGGTCTCGTGGTCGCGCCCCCGATCGCCACAAAGCCCGAAAACTTCGCGGCCGAGATCGAATGCGCGATCCTGAACGGCTACCAGGCGCGCCTCATGCTCGCGGCATCCGTGCTCGGCATCGGCATCGGCGCCGGCGCCATCATGCTGTTCGACCGCCGCGACTTCGAGCGCGCCGGCGGCGTCGAGGCCATCGCCTGGGCGATCGGCGAGGATCATGCGCTGGCCCAGGCGCTCGGCCGCATCGGGCTCAAGACCGTGATCGCCGCCGAAGAGGTGACCCAGGTGCTCGGCCGTCGCCGCCTCGCCGACGTGTGGAACCGCCAGCTGCGCTGGATGGTCTGGCGGCGCCAGGCCGAGCCGTGGGCGTTCTATGTCGAGCCGTTCGCGGGCGCACTATTCACCGCGCTCGCCGGTGCGGTCGGCGCAGGCGTGCTCGGTGCACCCGCCGCGCTGGTCGCGGCGGGGACGCTCGCCGTCTGGCTTGCGCTGGAGGCGCAATTGGTCGCGCGCAAGGGTTGGGGCTGGTCGTGGCGGAGCGTTCCCGCTGCGCTTTGCCGCGAGGTGATGATGCCGGCGCTTTGGATTCGGGCCTGGACGGTGCGCACGATATATTGGGGCGAGCTGCCGTTCGAGGTCGGCCGGCGGCCGGCGTAAATCAAGGGAAGCGGCAATAATGCACGAGTTGGCTCTTGCCTTGACCGCGCTGGCGCTCGTCTGCAGCGCGCTGCTCGTCGTGTTCATGGCGGCCGACTTCCACCTGACGCTCCTTCATCTCAAGCTGCGCCAGCGCGGACTGGCGCTCGAGGAAAAGCTGCTGTCGCAGCCACTTCCGCATTATCGTGCGCTGCCGCACGTGGTCGTCCAGGTCACAGTGTGCAACGACGGCGCCCTGGTCGAGCGGGCAATCGCGAGCGCGGTGCGCCTCGACTGGCCGCGCGACAAGCTGCACATCCAAATCTGCGACGACAGCGACGATGAGACCACCGACATCGCGCGCGCCGCGGTGGCCCCGCTCACCGCGTCGGGCTTCGACATCGCGGTGCTGCGCCGCCGCGACCGCGCCGACTTCAAGGCCGGCAACCTGCGCGAGGCCATGGCCAAAAGCCCGCATCAGTTCTTTGCCATCTTCGACGTGGATTACGTGCCGCCGCCGGACTTCCTGCGGCGCGCCATGGCCCCGCTCATCTCCGACCCGTCGCTCGGCTTCGTGCAGGCGCGCTGGGACTTCCTCAACGCCGACGAGAACGCGCTGACGCGCGCCCAGGCGCTCGCGCTCGACAACCACCATGCCGTCGAGCAGGCGACGCGAAGCTGGGCCGGACATCCCTTCACCTTCAACGGAACCGGCGGCATCTGGCGGCGCGCCGCGATCGAGGCCGCCGGCGGTTGGCGCGGCGACACCCTCGCCGAAGATCTCGACCTGAGCTATCGCGCCTGGCTCAAGGGCTGGCGCGGCATGTTCCTCATCTCGGTGTCGGTGCCCGGCGAGCTCCCGGCCGATCGCGCCCACTGGGTGCGCCAGCAGAACCGCTGGACCACCGGCTTCGGTCAGGTCGCGCGCACCATGATTCCCGCGGTGCTGCGCGATCCGCGGCTCGATCGTTCGGCGCGCACCGCCGCACTCCTGCATCTGGCTACCGCCTGGTGGGGCGCGCCCGTCACATTTCTCATGATCGCCGCGATGATCGGCGCGGCGGCGATCGAGCCCGCGTGGCTAGGGTTGTTCGGCCTGGTCTTGCTCGTGCTCGTGGTCGCCGCGCATGCGGTGCTATTCACCTCGCTGCGCATCGCCAACCGCTTCTTGCGCGGCCGCTCGGTGCCTCTCGGCCGTTTCATGGCCGACTTTCTCTATGTCTCGCTGCTCGGCATCTATCTCGCGCTGGTCAATGCACTGGCCTACTGGCGCGCCATCACCGGCCGGCGCACGCACTTCGAGCGCACGCCGAAGCAGGGCTCGGTGCGGATCGGTTCTTAGGTGTTGGGAAGCGAGCGCTTGACGTCGCGGAAGGCGGCGATCGCGGTCTCGATGTGCGCCGGCGTATGCGCCGCCGACACCGAGAAGCGCAGGACCACATGGTTGTCCGGGGTCGCCGGCGGGATCAGCATGTTCACATACACGCCGCGCTGCAGCAGGCCGCGCCAGAATGCATAGCCGCCCATCATGCCAGGCATACGAATGGCGCCCACTGGCCCGGCGGCGGCACACGGACTAAGTCCGATTCCTGCGAGCCCGGCGTGGAAGGCGCGCGCGTTCCGCCACAGGGTCTCGCGCAATTCGGGCTTAGTGGCGATCAGGCGCACCGCCGCGCGGGCCGAGGCGGCGACCGCCGGCGGCAGCGAAGCGGTATAGAGATAGGCCCGCGCCATGTAGCGCAGCGCCCGGAGCCCGAAGTGGTTGGTGACGGCAAAGCCGCCGATCACGCCCACGCTCTTGGAGAAGGTGCCGACGATCACGTCGACCATGTCCTCGAGGCCGAGCATCTCGGTGACGCCGCGGCCATTGTCGCCGTACATGCCCATGCCG
>DATNNN010000169.1:0-9503 GCA_035601815.1 Xanthobacteraceae bacterium
ATCACCGACCCGCGCACGGACAAGCGCATCGATTTCGTCGGCGGCGCGCGCGGCCTCGCCGAGCTAGAGCGTCGGGTATCGTCGGGCGAGATGGCGGCGGCCTTCGCGCTCTATCCGACGCAGATGACCGATCTCATGGCGGTGGCGGACGCGGGCGGAATCATGCCGCCGAAATCCACCTGGTTCGAGCCCAAGCTCGCCGACGGCATGGTCAGCCACGTGCTGGATTGAGCGCAAGGGTGCGACGCCCTCATCCTTCTTGCCGCTCGCGGTCGGACCTGCGAAGAGCACTGCGCCCAAATAAACCCCCTTGCCCGCATGTCCCACGTCGCGACGCTGATCTCCAACCCCACCGCCCCGGCGCTCTCCACCGCGCTGATCGAGCGCGTGCGCGCCGGCCTGCCCGGTGCCGGTGCGCCCGCGATTCTCGCCGACGGCATCGCCGCCGACATCCCGTTCGCCCTGCCGGCGGGCCTGAACCCGCGCGGGCTCGCCGACATCGTGCGCAACGCGCTCCAGCCGGCGCCGGTCGACGTGGTGATCCAGCCCGCGGCGGGCCGCAGGAAGCGGCTCTTCCTCACCGACATGGATTCCACCGTGATCGAGCAGGAGTGCATCGACGAGCTCGCCGACTACGTGGGCAAGAAGGCGTACGTGGCGAGCATCACCGAGCGCACCATGCGCGACGAGATCGACTTCGAGCCGGCGCTGCGCAAGCGCGTGGCGCTGCTCAAGGGCCTGCCCGTCAGCGTCATCGACGAGGTGCTGCGCGAGCGCATCACGCTCATGCCCGGCGGCCGGGTGCTGGTCTCCACGCTGCGCAAGCATGGCGCCTATACCTGCCTGATCTCCGGCGGCTTCACCCAGTTCACCGAGGCGATTGCGGCGGAGCTCGGCTTCGACGACAACCGGGCGAACCTCCTCGAAATCGAGGACGGCAAGCTCACCGGCACCGTGGTCGAGCCGGTGCTCGGCCGCGAGGCCAAGCTCGCGGCGCTCAGGATGTTCGCCGGGCGTCTGAAGCTGAAACCCGAGGAGACGCTCGTCGCCGGTGATGGCGCCAACGACCTTTTGATGATCGAGGCGGCGGGCCTCGGCGTCGCCTATCGCGCCAAGCCCGCGGTGGCGGTCGCCGCCGCCGCGCGCATCGACCACGGCGACCTCACGGCGCTGTTGTATGCGCAGGGCTATCGGCGCGAGGAGTTCGTCGAGTAGCTACGGAATCGCCACGCTCACGAAGCGCTGCTCGCCGTCGCCCCGCACCACCAGGAGGAGCGCCACCTTCTTGCCCTCCTTCTTCAGGGCGTCGATGCGCTTCTGCACGTCGTTGGGCGAGATCACGGCCTCCTGCGACACCTCCACGATGACGTCGCCAGCGGCTAGGCCGCGGTCGGCGGCGGGGGAATCGCGATCGATCGCCGTCACCACCACGCCCTTGGTGCCTTCCTTGATCTTGTGGCGCTTGCGCAGGTCGTCGGTGATGGTGGAAAGCCCGAGGCCGAGCAGGCGGCGCACCTGCGACTTCTCCTCGGGCGGCGTGCTCTTGATTGACGCCGGTTGCGGCTTCTCCGAATCCTCAAGGCGGCCCAGCGTGACCTTGAGCGACTCTTCCTTGCCCTTGCGCACCACCACCACGTCTACGGTCTTGCCCACCGCCGTGTCGGCGACGACGCGCGGCAGATCGCGCACGTCCTTCACCTCGCGGCCGTCGAACTTCACGATCACGTCGCCGGGCAGCACGCCGCCCTTGGCCGCCGGGCCGTTGTCGTTGACGCCGGCGATCAGCGCACCGCGCGCCCGGCCGAGGCCGAGGCTTTCCGCGATCTGGTCGTCGATCCCCTGGATGCGCACGCCGATCCAGCCGCGCCGCGTCTCGCCGAACTGGCGGAGCTGGTCGACGATCGCCGCCACGTTCTTCGCCGGGATGGCGAAGCCGATGCCGATCGAGCCGCCCGAGGGCGAGATGATCGCGGTGTTGATGCCGACCACGTCGCCTTCCATGTTGAACAAGGGGCCACCCGAGTTGCCGCGGTTGATGGCGGCGTCGGTCTGGATGTAGCTGTCGTAGGGACCGGAGTTGATGTCGCGGTTCCTCGCCGACACCACGCCCACGGTCACCGAGCCGCCGAGGCCGAACGGATTGCCGATCGCCATCACCCAGTCGCCGACGCGCAGCTTCTCCGAGTCGCCGAACTTCACCGCCTTGAGCGGCTTGTCGGGCTTCACGCGCAGCACGGCGATGTCGGTCTTGGTGTCGCGGCCGATGATCTCGGCCTTGAGCTTGGAGCCGTCGGGGAAGTTGGCGTAGATCTCGTCGGCGTCGGCGATCACGTGGTTGTTGGTGACCACGATGCCGGAGGCGTCGATGACGAAGCCGGAGCCGAGCGACGATACCCGCCGCGGCGTGTTGCCCTCGCCGCGCCGCTTGAAGAATTCCTCGAAGAACTCCTCGAACGGCGAGCCGGGCGGCACCTGCGGCACCTGCATCGCCTTGCCCGAGTCGACCGTCTGCGAGGTCGAGATGTTGACCACCGCGTCCACCACCTTATCGACGGTGTCGGCGACGGAGTCGGGACCCTTGCCGGCGGCGGCAAAGCCGAGCCCGGTCGCGCCGAGCGCGAGCCCGAGCGATAGCGTGAACGCGGCGGCCGGCCGGCCGAGGCGGTGGATGGCGGACATGTCGATTCCCCCGAGCGAATGGGCGAAGGCAAAACTGCGCCGGAACGGTATTCGGCGCAACCGCCCTCTTATCATGCCCGGTTGCGCGCGAATTCCGGCGGAAAAGGGACGGTCATGGACTCTCTGGGCCGGCAAGCACGCACCGGCCCGCCTCAGCCGCGCACCCACCACAGCACGAAGACGCCGAGCACCGCCGCACCAAGCCCGACCCCGCGCAACAGGGCTTCGGGCGCCTGCGCGATCTCGGCGGCGGCGCGGCGCGTGGCACCCGGGAAGGCGGCGAAGGTCAAGCCTTCGAGCGCGAGCAAAAGCCCGAGTGCTGCGATCAGGTCGCCCACCGGCAACGGACTAGCGGCTTCCCTGCGCCGGCGGCGCCGGCTGGCGGCCCTGGGCATCGTTGAAGTAGCGGAAGAAGTCGGAGTCGGGCGCCAGCAGGAGCCGCGTATCGTTCTGCTTCAAGCCCGCCTCGTAGGCCTGCATCGAGCGGTAGAAGGAGAAGAAGTCCGCGTCCCGCCCGTAGGCTTCGGCGAAGATGCGGTTGCGCTCGGCGTCGCCTTCGCCGCGCACCTGCTCGCCGCGCGACGTGGCGTCGGCGATGAGCACGGTGATGTCGCGGTCGGCGCGCGCCCGGATGCCCTGGGCGAGCTGGCTGCCGCCGCCGCGGATCTCGGCGGCCTCGCGCTGGCGCTCGGTCTGCATGCGCTGGAACACCGCCTGGCTGTTGGCCTCGGGCAGGTCGGCGCGGCGGATGCGCACGTCGACCACCGCGATGCCGAAGTTCAAGGCCTCGCGGTTCATCTGATCGCGAATGCGGGCCATCAGATTCTCACGCTCGTCGCGCACCACCTGGATGAAGGTCGCCTCGCCCAGCACGCGGCGCAGAGCCGAGTTGAGGATGGTGGAGAGCTGCGAGCCGGCGCGCTCGACCGTGCCCTGGGTCTGGTTGAACTTGAGCGGATCGGTGACCCGGTAGCGCGCGAAGGCGTCGACCACGAGCCGTTTCTGGTCCGAGGCGATGATTTCCTGCGCCGGATTTTCCAGATCCAGGATGCGCTTGTCGATGTAGGCGACGTTTTCGACGAGCGGCAGCTTGAACTGCAGGCCCGGCTGGGTGATGACGCGGATCGGCTCGCCGAACCGCAGCACCAGCGCCTGGCGCGTCTGATGGACGGTGAACACGGAGCTGTAGCCGAGGATCACCACGATCGCGGCGACGAGGGCGAGGAAACCGGCGATGACTTTCATCGGCCACCTCCCTGCGGCGCACTGGCGGGCGGGCGCGGGCGGCCGATCTCGTTGAGCGGCAGGTAGGGAACGACCCCGGTGCCGCCGCGCGGATCGATGATGATCTTGTCGGTGCCGGCGAACACGCGCTCCATGGTCTCGAGGTACATGCGCCGGCGCGTCACCTCGGGCGCCTTCTTGTATTCGTCGAGCACCTTGGTGAAGCGCGCCGCCTGGCCGCGCGCCTCGGCCACGGTCTGCTCGCGATAGGCCTCGGCCGCCTGCTGGATTTGCAGCGCACGGCCGCGCGCCTCGGGCACCACGCGGTTGGCGTAGGTCTGCGCCTCGTTCTGTAGCCGCTCGGCGTCGGCGCGCGCGGCCTGTACGTCGCGGAAGGAGTCGATCACCTGCGACGGCGGATCGACTTTCTGCATCTGCACCTGGGTGATCTGCACGCCAGCGCCGTAGGAATCGAGGACCTTCTGCATCAGATCGTGCACGGCGAGCTCGATGTTCTGCCGCGCGCCGGTCAGCACCGGCTGGATCAGGCTGCGCCCGATCACCTCGCGCATGGCGCTTTCGGCCACCGCCTTGATGGTTCCCTGCGGGCTCTGGACGTTGAACAGAAAATCAGGGGCGTTGGCGACCCGCCACAGCACCGAGAAGTCGACGTCGACGATATTCTCGTCGCCGGTGAGCATCAGGCTCTCCTCCGGCACGTCGCGCATGGTGGTGCCGCCGCGGCGGGGATCCTCGACGATCCGCATGCCCACGTCGATGCGGTTCGAGGTGGTGACCTGCGGCGTGAGCGCGGTCTCGATCGGATAGGGCCAGTGATAGTTGAGGCCCGGCTGGGTAAGCTGCACGAACTTGCCGAAGCGCAACACCACGCCCTGCTCGTCGAGCTGGACCCGGTAGAAACCGGACACCATCCAGATCACGAAGATCAGGAGCACGATCAGGATCGTGCCGCGGCCGCCGAGCGAGCCGCCGGGCAGGAGGCTCTTCACCCGCTCCTGGACGCGGCGGATGATGTCCTCGAAGTCGGGGGTCGAGGGGCCGCTCGGCTGTGGGCCCGAGCCCCACGGGCCGCGGGGCCCGCTGCCCCAAGGTCCGCCGCTCTGATTTTTCCAAGGCATTTTTCAGCTCTCTCCCCCGCGGCCTGCGGGTTGGCGGCCCGAGTTATAGGGGACGGGCGGGGCGGGTCAACGCGCGCGCCGCGACCCAGTCAGCGCCGGCCTGCGCGAGCACACCGGCGCCCCTTGAATCGCCCTGTCCGCAACGAGCCCGGCCATGACAAATCCGTGATCGGTCGCGTCAGGCCGCCGGCGAGCGATAGTGATCGAGGACGTAGAGGCGAATGGCGGACGACAGGTTCCCCTGGCTGCGCGAGGCGTCGATGTTGGCGACCACCTCCGAGAGCGTCGCCTTGCGGCCGGCCGCGATCTCCTTCAACGCGTCCCAGAAATCGTCTTCCAGGCTTACACTGGTCTTATGACCCGCGATCACGATGGATCGCTTGACGACCGGACTCTTCATCGATCTTCGCCCCCCGGCGCGATGTGCGCGCGATCGAGCTCGCGATCGCGCCTTGCCTTCTCTGCCGCATCGCGACGCCGCTCGGCCTTGCTGCGACCGAACCGAGCGCGATTTTCGGCCGCTCCCCGCGCGGCCTCGGCACGCCCCCTTGCCTTACGCGCACGCCGCAGATTGACGACTTCGCCCATCGTCCGACCGTGAAACGGTTGCTTTCACTCTCGGTGAGAGGAAGTGCGCCGCGCGCGCGAAACCTTACGTAGGGTGCATGGTATCGCAACCAACCTTCGGATACCTCCGGAACGCCCGAGCAGGCCCCGGCGGCTGTGGTTGCATGATACCATACCTCCGCGGTCGTGCCGATGACGCCCAGTCGCACCCCGAAGCGAGCGGCGGCGCCGTTCGCGAGGCAACGCCTGCGTGGTAGGAAGCACACGCAATTTTTGGAAAATTCCATGAAGCCATCCAAGCCGACACGCACCGAGACTGACTCCTTCGGCGAGATCGAGGTGCCCGCCGACCGCTACTGGGGGGCGCAGACCGAGCGCTCCATCGAGAATTTCAAGATCGGCGGCGAGCGTCTGCCCAAGCCCCTCGTGCGCGCGCTCGGCCTCGTCAAGCTCGCCGCCGCCCGCGTCAACAAGACCACGGGCCTGATCGAGGCCAAGCTCGCCGACGCCATCGCCAAGGCCGCCGAGGAGGTGGCCGCCGGCAAGCTCGACGAGCATTTTCCGCTGGTCGTTTGGCAGACCGGGTCCGGCACCCAGTCGAACATGAACGCCAACGAAGTGATCGGCAATCGCGCCATCGAGATGATGGGCGGCACCATGGGCTCCAAGAAGCCGGTGCACCCCAATGACCACGTGAATCTGTCGCAATCGTCGAACGACTCCTTCCCCACCGCGATGCACATCGCCGCCGCGGAAGAAATCACCCACCGCCTGCTGCCGGCGCTCGACCACCTGCACAAGGCGCTCGACGGCAAGGCCAAGGAATTCGCGAAAATCATCAAGATCGGCCGCACCCACACCCAGGATGCGACGCCCCTCACCCTCGGCCAGGAATTCTCCGGCTACGCCGCCCAGGTGGCGTCGAGCATCCGCCGCGTGAAGAACTCCCTCGCCGAGCTCTACCCGCTCGCCCAGGGCGGCACTGCCGTCGGCACCGGCCTGAACGCCAAGAAGGGCTTCGCCGAGGCCTTCGCCGCCGAGGCGGCGAAGATCACGGGGCTGCCCTTCGTCACCGCCGCGAACAAGTTCGAGGCACTCGCCTCCCACGACGCCTACGTCGCGGTGCACGGCGCGCTCACCGCCACGGCGACGGCGCTGTTCAAGGTCGCCAACGACATTCGCCTGCTCGGATCGGGCCCGCGCTCGGGCCTCGGCGAGTTGAGTCTGCCCGAGAACGAGCCGGGCTCCTCGATCATGCCGGGCAAGGTCAATCCCACCCAGTCCGAGGCGCTCACCATGGTGTGTTGCCAGGTGATCGGCAACGAGACCACCGTGGCGTTCGCGGGCTCTCAGGGGCATTTCGAGCTCAATGTCTACAAGCCCGTGCTCGCCTATGCGCTCCTGCAATCGGTGCGGTTGCTCGCCGACGCCTCGCGCTCCTTCGCCGACAACTGCGTGGTCGGCATCAAAGCCAACGAGAAGCGCATCGCGCATCTCCTGGAGATGTCGCTGATGCTGGTGACGGCGCTCGCCCCCAAGATCGGCTACGACAATGCCGCCAAGATCGCCAAGGCCGCGCACCAGAAAGGCACGACGCTGCGCGAGGAAGCGGTGCAGGGCGGCTACGTCAGCGAAGCGGAATTCGACGCGCTCGTGCGCCCGGAGAAGATGATCGGGCCGGGCTGAGCCTGCGTCTTCCGCGGCGAAACGCGCGTCAGCGCACCGACAGCGAACTGAAGCCCAGGTGCATGCCGGCGTCGGCCATGAGCGTTTCACCGGTCACATGCCGCGCCGCCGGTGAGGCCAGGAAAACCGCCGCCCCCGCGATATCTTCCGCCGTGGACGCCACTTTCAGCGGCGTCGTGGCGATGATGCGCTGGCGCAACTGCTCGAGCGCAGCACCCGCGACGGCCTTGCCGAACCAGGGCGTGTCCATGAAGCCGGGGCAGATGGCGTTGACCCGGATCTTCGGCGCGAGCGCGCGAGCGAGCGACAGCGTCATGGTGGTGAGCGCGCCCTTGGAAGCGGCGTAAGGCACCGACGAGCCGATGCCGATCGCGGCCGCGATCGAGGAGACGTTGACGATCGCCGCCGGCGGCGGTGCGGCTTCGAGCAGCGCCCGCGCCGCGCGCGTCATCTGGAACGCGCCCACCACGTTGACCTGATAGAGGCGGATGAAGTCGTCGGCCGACACCGCATCGAGGTCCGCGTGGTTTGGCGCGAACTTGGTGATGCCGGCGTTGTTGAACAGCGCGTCGATGCGGCCGAACGCTTCCGCCGCCTTGGCAATGCGGCGGCAGCCGCCGTCGTCGGCGACGTCGGCCTGCACCACGGCCGCCTCGGCGCCCTGCCCGCGCACCAGGCCCGCGGTTTCCTCCGCTTCCTTGGCGCTCTTGGCAAAATTGATCACCACGGCCTTGGCGCCGCGGCGCGCGGTTTCCACGGCGATGGCGCGGCCGAGACCGGTCGAGGCGCCGGTCACGATGATGATCGCGTTGTCGAAATCCTTGTCCATCGGGTTCCCTCCCACGCGGCCGCAACATTACCGAAATTTCACCTGCATTACCGAAGTTTAAGTTGAGGCTCCGCCTGGCGGTTCGCATGATCGAAATCCAAGGGAGATTCAGCCCATGAAAAAGAAGATCGTCATAGCCGCCGCGCTCGCGGCG
Source organism: Xanthobacteraceae bacterium (assembly GCA_035601815.1). Taxonomy (GTDB): domain Bacteria; phylum Pseudomonadota; class Alphaproteobacteria; order Rhizobiales; family Xanthobacteraceae; genus DATNNN01. The sequence goes on from DATNNN010000169.1 coordinate 8,279, forward strand.
CTCGCCGGCTCCGGCCTCGCCTACGCCCAGTCCGGCGAAAAGTCCGGCACCCCGCGCGAGGAACGTGCCGCACGCCCCCCGCTCACCCAGAACATGATCACCAACTTCGCCGACGCGCGCATCGCCCGCCTCAAGGCCGGGCTCATGCTAACGGCCGAGCAGGAGAAGAACTGGCCGCCGGTGGAGGCCGTCATGCGCGACGCGGCCAAGCGCGCCGCCGACCGCCTCGTCGCCTGGCGGAGCGACCGCGAGAAGGGCGAAATCGACACGATTGCCCGCCTCGGCCGCGTCTCCGAGGCGCTCACCGAGCGCGCTGCCGACCTCAAGAAATTCGCCGACGCCGCGCGCCCGCTCTACGACAGCCTCGACGAGCGGCAGAAGAGCCGTTTCGCGTCGCTAGTGCGCCGCGGCGGCCGCCAGGCCTTCCGCGCCTATGCTTTTGCCATGCGCGACCGCGACGGCCGTGGCGGCGGCTGGCACCGCCGCTGGCACGATGGCGACGGCCCGGGCTGGCGCGGGCGCCGCGACTCCGACGATTGACGAGAAATCTTGAGAGTTCAGGGGAAGGAAGTATTCGTGACCTCCCCCGACGAGCGAGCCGCCGCACCCCCTCCCCGGCGGCTCGTTTCGTTTCTAGAATGGGCGGAAACAAATGCGCCCGACCGCGTTAGCGTCGGGCAGGAGGAATCCATGAAAACCCCGCTGTTGATCGTTGCGACGCTTGCCGTGCTCGGGTCGTTCGTCGCCGCCCCCGCGTTCGCCCAGAAGGCCAAGGAGTCCGACCGGCCGACCGCGAACCAGATTACCGCGTATGACGACGCCCGCCTCGCCAAGCTCAAGGCGGATCTTCGCCTGACCTCCGAGCAGGAAAGCGACTGGGGCAAGCTCGAGAAGGGATTGCGCGATACCTCCAAGCGCCGCGCCGATCGCATGGTGGCGGCCTGGGAAAAGGACAATCAGGCAGACTCCCGCAAGCCGCCCACCCCGGGCGAGCGCATGCGCCGCGCCGCCGAAGCCCTGCGCGCCCAGGCCGACGAGATGAACGCCACGGCCGACGCGATCGACCCCTTATGGGGCAAGCTCGACGAGCGGCAGAAGCGGACGCTTTCCGCCTACCTCGACCAGTCGTTCGCCCAGCGGCGCTGACGCGGCGATTTCACGAAATCAAAGAGCCGCCGTTTCAGCGGCTCTTTTCTTACACCGCCACTTCCGCCTTGATCGCCGG
>DATNNN010000170.1:0-9221 GCA_035601815.1 Xanthobacteraceae bacterium
GAGCTCGGGGTGCCCTGTCTGTCGGTGCTCGGGCCCGTGCTGGGACTGTTCCAGAGTTATCTCGGTGCCGAAACGACGCCGCGTGTGGGCGGCCAGCACACGTTGAACGCCGAATATTTTCGGCGCATCGACGCGCTGAACTTCACCATGATGCACGACGACGGCCAATTCACCGATGAGCTCGAAGGGGCGGATGTGGTGCTGATCGGCGTGTCGCGCACGTCGAAGACGCCCACCAGCATCTATCTTGCAAACCGGGGCATTAAGACCGCCAACATTCCCCTCGTCCCGGGCCTTCCCTTGCCGGCGCCGCTCGAAACCCTAACCAAGCCCCTGGTCATCGGCCTCTACGCCAGCCCTGAGCGCATCGTGCAGGTCCGCCAGAACCGCCTGCTCGGCCTCAACGCCGCGCACCCCGACGCGGCTTATGTCGATCGCCAGGCCGTGTCGGAGGAGATCGCCTTCTCCAAGCAGCTCTGTGCGCGCCACGGCTGGCCCCTCATCGACGTCACCCGACGGTCCATTGAGGAGACCGCCGCGGCCGTGCTCTCGCTTCTGCACGAGCGCCGTCGCAGCGCGGCGACGCCTTCGTGAGCCTTTGGCAAGGCGGTCCGCTGGTGCTGGCGTCGAAGAGCAGCGCACGCCGCGCGCTATTCGCGGCGGCCGGCGTTCCGGTCGTGGTCGACCCCGCCGACATCGACGAGCGCGCCGCTGAGGTCGGCGCGCGGGATGGAAAGGCGGCAGCCGTCATCCTCGCACGCACCAAGGCCGCGGCGGTGGCGAAGCGCCGGCCGAACGATCTCGTGCTCGCCGCCGATCAGACCCTCGACCTCGACGGCCGTCGCTTCTCCAAGCCCAAGTCCGTCGCCGCCGCGCGCGAGCAGCTCGCGGCGCTCGCCGGCCGCACCCACAGCCTGCATTCGGCGGCGGCGGTGGCGCGGGGAAACGAAATGCTATTCGAGACAGTCGCCACCGCTCGTCTCACCATGCGACCGCTCGACGCGAAATCCCTCGACGCCTATCTCGCCGCCGTCGGTGACGACGTGACCACGAGCGTCGGCGCCTATCGCCTGGAAGGCCTCGGCGTGCACCTGTTCGAGAAGATTGAGGGAGATCATTTCACCATACTCGGGCTGCCGCTTCTTCCGCTGCTCGCCTATTTCCGCGGCGTGGGGCTTCTGCGATGAGCGCGCCGCGCGCTTGCGTCATCGGCCATCCGGTCGCGTACTCGCGCTCGCCGGCGATCCACAAGTACTGGCTCGCCGAGCACGGCATCGCCGGCGACTACGTCCGCGAAGACGTGGCGCCGGTGAACATCATGGCCTTTCTCGCGGGCTTCGCCGACAGCGGCTATGTGGGCGCGAATGTCACCGTGCCGCACAAGGAGGCGGCCTTCGCCGCCGCCGAAGCCGACGCGGTTTCCCGCGAGCTCGGCGCCGTGAACACGCTCTGGCTCGAAGGCCGGCGGCTGCTCGGCACCAACACCGACGTCCATGGATTTCTCGCCAACCTCGACGAGCAGCAACCGGGCTGGGACCTGCGCACGCGGCTCGCGGTCGTGCTCGGCGCCGGCGGCGCGGCGCGGGCGATCCTCCATGGCCTTCTCGAGCGCGGCGTGGAGGAGATCACGCTCGTCAACCGGACGCCGGCCCGCGCGCAGGCGCTCGCGGCGCACTTCGGGCCGCATGTGCGGCCGGTGGGCTTCGGCGAACTGAGTGCCGCACTCGCGAGCGCCGATCTCCTGGTCAATGCCACGTCGCTCGGCATGCAGGGCGCGCCGCCGCTCGACATCAACCTCGGCCCGTCGAAGCCCGGCGCCATGGTCTATGACATCGTCTACGTGCCGTTCGAAACCGGGCTCCTGAAGGCCGCGCGCGCCCGCGGCCATCCTGCGGTCGATGGTCTCGGCATGCTCTTGCACCAGGCGGCTCCCGCCTTCGAGCGCTTCTTTGGCGTGAGACCACGGGTGACGCCGGCGCTGCGCCGGCACGTGCTCGCCGACATGGGAGGCGGGGGATGATCGTGGTTGGCCTCACCGGCTCGGTCGGCATGGGCAAGACCACGACCGCGCGCATGTTCGCCGATGCGGGCGTGCCGGTGTTCGACGCTGACGCCGCCGTGCACCGGCTCTACGACGGAGAAGCTGCGGCGGCGATCGAGCAGGCGTTCCCCGGCACCGCCGCCTTGGGCCGCGTCGATCGCACCAAGCTCGCGTCGCGGGTCGTCGAAGATAAAGACGCGCTCGCGCGTCTTGAGGCGGTCGTGCACCCCCTGGTGCGCAAGGCCGAGGAAGCCTTCCTTGCCGACGCCGAAAAGCGCGGCGCACCGGTCGCCGTCCTCGACATTCCGCTGCTTCTCGAAGGCGGCGGTCACCGCCGGGTGGACGCGGTGGTGGTGGTTTCCGCGCCCGCCGCGACCCAGCACGCGCGCGTGCTGGACCGGCCGGGCATGACCGAGGAAAAACTCGATCATCTCCTCGCCCGCCAGATGAGTGATTGGCAGAAGCGGACGCACGCCGATTTCGTCGTCGACACTGGTGCCGGCCTCGAGTCCGCGCGCAAACAAGTGCGCAACATTCTGCAGGAGCTTTCCAAACGATCCTCGCGGCGCTAAGAGCGATTCATGCGCGAGATCGTCCTCGACACCGAGACCACCGGTCTCGATCCCTTTCAGGGCCACCGCGTGGTCGAGATCGGCTGCGTCGAGCTCGTCAACCGCATTCCCTCCGGCGCCACCTTCCATCGCTATCTCAATCCCGAGCGCGACATGCCGGCGGAGGCCGAGGCGGTGCACGGGCTCACCGTCGCGTTTCTTTCCGACAAGCCGTGCTTCACCGAAGTAGTGCACGAGCTCGTCGAGTTCCTCGGGGACGCGCCGCTCGTGATCCACAACGCGGGCTTTGATCTCGCCTTTCTCAACGCCGAGCTGAAGCGCTGCGGCCGCGCCGACATCGCGCGCGATCGCGCTGTCGACACCCTCACGCTCGCCCGCCGCCGTCACCCCGGCGCCTCCAACCGGCTCGACGATCTCTGCGCGCGCTATCGCATCGACAGCTCGCGCCGCACCAAGCACGGTGCGCTGCTCGACGCCGAGCTCCTCGCCGAGGTCTACGCCGAGCTCGTGGGCGGGCGCCAGGCGCGGCTCGGCCTCGTGGAGGAAACCGCGAGCCCGCGCATCGTCGACATTGCCGTGACGCGCCACCGCGTGGCGGCGGCGGTCTCGCGCTTGAGCGAGGAGGAGCGCGCCGCCCACGCGGCGTTCGTTCGCGGCCTCGGTGCCGGGGCGATCTGGCGCGACTATCTCGATCTGCCGGAAGCGGAGACGACGGCCTAGAGCTACGCCGTCTGGGCCGGTTGGCCGCCGCCCGTTTCCAGCCGCTGGCGGTAGAGCGCGGCGAAATCCACGGGATCGATGAGCAGTGGCGGAAAGCCGCCGTTGCGTACGGCATCGGAGATGATCTGGCGCGCGAACGGAAACAAGAGCCGCGGGCACTCGATCAGCACCACCGGCTGCAGGTTCTCCTGTGGGATGTTCTGCAGGCGGAAAATGCCGGCGTAGACGAGCTCGAAGCCGAACAGCACCGACTTGTCCTGCTCGGCCTTGCCTTCGATCACGAGCTCGACCTCGAAGTCGGTCGCCGACAACGGCTTGGCGTTGACGTTGATCTGGATGTTGATCGCGGGCGGCTGCGCCGGTGGGCGCAATGAACTGGGGGCGTTGGGGTTCTCGAAGGAGAAGTCCTTGACGTACTGGCCGAGCACGTTGAGCGAGGGCGCCTTGGCCTCGCCGGGGCCGCCGTTAGTAGCTGCCATGGTGGTCTCCGGGGCCGCTTTCGGCCAAAGGCTCGCTCTTGCTGCGGCGGGCGCCGTCGCTATCACGGTTCCCGGGGAGCGGCAAGAACGGCGCGCCAAGCGCCGCGCGGGTCGGCAGGGGGTTGGAGGAAGGGACGAACGGTCCCATATTTCGTCAAGGCGTGAGGCGCGGTATGCTCATAAAGTCGACAACATGAGTCCCTAAGAGCTGTCGCCGGCGTGACGCGAGCAGCTTCGAGCGATGAGCAGCGTGTTCGACATCTATACGATCATCTTTCTGGTGCTGGCCGTGTTTATTTTCGCGCGGCTGCGCAGCGTGCTCGGGCAGCGCACCGGGCGCGAGCGCCCGCCCTATGATCCGTATTCGGCTCGCGACGCGGCGAAGCCTCTAGCCGGCTCCGACAAGGTAGTCACGCTGCCGGGCCGCGCCACGGAGAAGGTCGAGCCGCGCACGATCGAAGCCACCAAGCCCGCGGCCGAGCGCTGGGCCGGCATCGCGCCGGCCGACTCGACCGTCGCCAACGGGCTCGACGCCATCGCCGCCGCCGACGCGAGCTTCGATGCCGGCCATTTCGTCACCGGCGCCAAGGCGGCCTACGAGATGATCGTGCTCGCCTTCGCTCAGGGCGATCGCAAGACATTGAAGAATCTGCTGGCCCGCGACGTCTATGACGGCTTCGCCGCCGCCATTACCGAGCGCGAGGGCCGCGGCGAGACCATGGAGTCGCGCTTCGTCTCCATCTCCAAGACCGAGATCACCGCCGCCGAGGTCAAGAGCAACACGGCGCAGGTCACGGTGCGCTTCGTCTCCGAGCTGATCTCGGCGACCCGCAACAAGGCGGGTGAGGTGATCGACGGCAGTCCCGAGCGGGTCAGCGAAGTGATCGACGTCTGGACCTTCGCCCGCGAGCTCGGCTCGGGCGACCCCAACTGGAAGCTGATCGCAACCGAAGCGGGCTGAGACGAGGCGTGTCGAGGCGCATCGCCCTTGTGCTCGCGTTCACGTTCGCTGCCGCCCTCGGAGCGCGCGGCGACGACGATCTCGATCCGCTGCGCATTCCCGACACCGCGCTCGAGTTCCTGAGCTTCCGCGACCTCGACGGTTGGACCGCCGACGATCACGCAGCGGCGTTCGCCGCCTTCCGCAAGAGCTGTGTCGTGGTGGTCAAGCGCGGCGAGCCCGCCCGGCCGCGGCCGCTCGACGAAGGGCTGGGCGAGGTTTGTCCGCTCGCGCTGAAACTGCCCGAGCGCCCCGACGGCGAAACGGCGCGGCGTTTCTTCGAGGAGAATTTCCGTCCCGTGCGCATCGCCCGGCTCGGCGACAGCGACGGGCTGCTCACCGGCTACTACGAGCCCGAGGTCGAAGGCCGCCGCAGCCCCGGCGGCGAGTTCACCGTGCCGGTCTACAAAAAGCCGCGCGAGCTCGTGACCCGCGGCAACAGGGTCATCCGGCGCAAGGCCGCTCGCAGGAGCCGCGTCGGTCGCAGGCTCGGTCACCGCATCGCGCCGTTCCATGAGCGCGCAGCCATCGAAGACGGGGCGCTCAAAGGCCGCGATCTCGAGATTTGCTGGATACGCGAGCCGATAGATGCGTTCTTCATGCAGATCCAGGGCTCGGCCCGGGTGCGGCTGGAGGACGGCAGCGTGGTGCGGCTCAACTACGCGGCGCAGAACGGCCACGCCTACACGCCGGTCGGCCGTCTCCTCATCGAGAAGGGCATCGTGGCGCGCGAGGACATGACCATGGAGCGCATCCGCACCTTCGTCGCGGAAAGCCCCGAGGAGGGCCGCGAGCTCATGCGCGCGAACAAGTCCTACGTCTTCTTCCGCGAGGCGACCGAGCTTGCGCCCGACGCCGGCGCGATTGGCGCGCAGGGCATTCCACTCACGCGCGAGCGCTCCATCGCCACCGACAAGGCGATCCACGCGTACGGATCGCCGTTCTGGATCGAGGCGGAGCTGCCGCTTGAGAGCGAGACGAGCCAGACGCGCTTCCGCCGGCTGATGATCGCCCAGGACACCGGCGGCGCCATCGTCGGCCCGGCGCGCGCCGACATCTATTTTGGCGCCGGTGTCGAGGCCGGCGCCATCGCCGGCCGCATTCGCCACGCCGGGCGCTTTTATCTCTTGGTGCCGAACGCGGTGGACCCGGCGCGCCGCCTCGATCCGGCGCCGCTGCCGAGGCCGAAGCCGTGACGCGCGATTCCAAGCGTCCGGCCCCGGCCGGCGACGATCACGCGCTCTGGGGCGAGATCACGCGCTCGATCAAGCCGCTAAAGGGAAGGAAAGCGGCGCCGGTCCACGTCGGATCCGATCCACCCGCGCGCAAGGTGGCGCGGCCCGTATCGCCGGTGCCGCAGGCTCCCGCGCCGCGGTCGGCCCCGCCGCCGCTCGCGCCCATGGAACGGCGCATGCGCCAGCGGCTTTCGCGCGGCTCGGCCGGGGTCGACGCCCGCCTCGACCTGCACGGCATGAGGCAGGCGGCGGCGAAACCGCGGCTGGAGAATTTCCTCAAGAACGCCCAGGCGCGCGGGCACACGCTCGTTTTGGTGATCACCGGCAAGGGCGGTGGCGACGACCCCGAGCGCGGCGTGCTCCGCCGCCAGGTGCCGCATTGGCTGGCGCTGCCGGAGCTGCGGTCTCTCGTCGTCGGCTTCGAGGAGGCAGACCGCGGCCACGGCGGCGCCGGCGCGCTGTACGTGCGCGTGCGCCGCGAGCGCTAGAGGATGTAGCGCGACAGGTCCGTGTTCTTGGCGAGGTCTTCCACCTCGCGGCGCACGGCGTTGCCGTCGATCACGATCTTCTCGCCGGAGCGGTCGGGCGCGGTGAAGCTGATGTCGTCGAGCACGCGCTCGATCACCGTCTGCAGCCGCCGCGCGCCGATGTTCTCGAGCCGCGTGTTGACGTCCACCGCCACGTCGGCGATGGCGTCGATGGCGTCGCCGGTGAACTCAAGCTCGACGCTTTCCGTCTTCATCAGCGCAACGGACTGCTTGATCAGGCTCGCCTCGGTCTCGGTCAGAATGCGGCGGAAATCGTCGCGCGTCAGCGCCGAAAGCTCGACGCGGATAGGCAGACGGCCCTGCAACTCGGGCAAGAGGTCCGAGGGCTTCGCCACATGGAAGGCGCCCGACGCGATGAACAGCACGTGGTCTGTCTTCACTGGCCCGTACTTGGTTGAGACCGTGGTGCCTTCCAATAGCGGCAGCAGATCGCGCTGCACCCCCTCGCGGCTCACGTCGGCCCCGCGGAAACCCTCGCGGCCGCAAATCTTGTCGATTTCATCCAGGAACACGATGCCGTTGTTTTCGACGTTGCGGATCGCTTCCTGAGTGATCATGTCCTGGTCGAGGAGCTTGTCGGATTCCTCCGCGAGCAGCAGCGGATGCGCCTCGCGCACCGAGAGGCGGCGCGGCTTGGTGCGGCCGCCGAGCGCCTTGCCGAAAATGTCGCCGATATTGATGGCGCCCATCTGCGCGCCAGGCATGCCGGGAATCTCGAACATGGGCATGCCCTGGCCGCCGGCGGCAAGCTCGATCTCGATTTCCTTCTCGTCCAGCTCGCCGGCGCGGAGTTGCCGGCGGAACGACTCGCGGGTGGCGGGGCTTGCGGTCTTGCCGACGAGGGCATCAAGCGCGCGTTCCTCGGCACCCTGGTGCGCCTTCGCCTGCACGTCGCGGCGCTTAGAGTCGCGCACGAGCGCGATCCCGATTTCCACCAGGTCGCGCACGATGGAATCCACGTCGCGGCCGACGTAGCCCACCTCGGTGAACTTGGTCGCCTCGACCTTGAGGAACGGCGCGCCGGCGAGCCGCGCCAGCCGCCGCGAGATCTCGGTCTTGCCGACGCCGGTCGGGCCGATCATCAGGATGTTCTTCGGCAGCACCTCCTCGCGCAGCTTGTCGTCGAGCTGCAGGCGGCGCCAGCGGTTGCGCAAGGCGATGGCGACCGCGCGCTTGGCCTCTTTCTGGCCGACGATGTAGCGGTCGAGCTCGGATACGATCTCGCGCGGGGAAAAGTTGTTCATGCTCACTTGCCAAGGGTCTCCACGACGACGTTGCGGTTGGTGTAGATGCAGATGTCGGCGGCGATATCGAGCGACTTGCGCACGATGCTCTCGGCGTCGAGATCGCCCTCGATGAACGCGCGCGCGGCGGCGAGCGCGTAGGGTCCGCCCGAGCCAATGCCGGCGACGCCGGAATCGGGCTCGAGCACGTCGCCGGTGCCGGCGAGAAGCAGCGTCACGTCCTTGTCGGCGACCAGCATCATGGCGTCGAGGCGGCGAAGATACCGGTCGGTGCGCCAGTCCTTGGCGAGCTCGACGCAAGCCCGCGCGAGCTGCCCCTTGTGCTGTTCGAGCTTGGCTTCGAGCCGGTCGAACAGGGTGAGCGCGTCGGCGGTGGCGCCGGCAAAGCCGCCGATCACGTCGCCGCTGCCGAGGCGGCGCACCTTGCGGGCGTTCGCCTTGACCACCGTTTGGCCGAAGGTGACCTGGCCGTCGCCGCCGATGGCGACCGCATTGCCTTTGCGCACGGACAGGATGGTGGTTCCGTGAAACGTTGACGCATCGCTCATCTAGGACCCCCGAGAGAAGCTGTTATCTAGGTATTCAGGCGCGTCATGCAAAGGATCGCATGATTAGCGCCGCTCAGGTGGCGTGACGGGGTCGATACTGCTAAAAACCGCGCCGTTTCAGGAGATTGCCATGCGTTCGGGCAAGGTCACGCGTGCCACCAAGGAAACCGAGGTGACGGTCGCCGTCAACCTCGACGGGACCGGCCGCGCCGAAATCGCCACCGGCATCGGCTTCCTCGACCACATGCTCGAGCTCTTGGCGCGGCACTCGCGCATCGACATCTCCGTCGCCGCCAAGGGCGACCTGCACATCGACCAGCACCACACCACCGAGGACGTGGGCATCGTGCTTGGCCAGGCGGTGAAGAAGGCGCTCGGGGACCTCCGCGGCATCACCCGCTACGCCGACGTGCACGTGCCTATGGACGAGGCGCTGACCCGCGTCGCCATCGACGTGTCGGGGCGGCCGGTGCTCGTCTTCCGCGTCGAATTTCCGCGCGAGGCGATCGGCAGCTTCGACACCGAGCTCGTGCGCGAGTGGTTCCAGGCGTTCGCCACCAACGCCGGCGTCACCTTGCACGTGGAGACGCTCTACGGCGACAACGCCCACCACGTGGCGGAGAGCTGCTTCAAGGGGCTCGCGCGCTGCCTGCGCGCGGCGGTGACCCTCGACGCGCGCGCCGCGGGCGAGATCCCCTCGACCAAGGGCAGCCTCGGCTGAACGGAGGCGAAGGTGAAAACGTATCTGGTGTTCGAGCCCCCCGGGGGCGCACGCACGCTTGAGGCGGCGGACCGCGTCGTGTTCCTGCGCGAGAAGTTCTCCTGGCCGGCGCT
>DATNNN010000171.1:0-4110 GCA_035601815.1 Xanthobacteraceae bacterium
CAACCTGTTCATCGCCGAATATGGCGCCGGGCGCGTGCTGGTGGTGGACGGCAAGGGCGCGCTCATCGCCACGATCGCGATCCCCGAGCGCTACGTGACCGCACCCGCCTTCGGACCGGACGAGGCGCGGGTGTTCGTCACCGCGCCCTCCAACAACACGACGCCGCCGTTCGTCGGCAAGGTGTATTCCATCGCCAATCCGGTGTTTCGGAAGGACTGACCCTCCTCGTCATGGCCGGGCTTGTCCCGGCCGTCCCGATTCGATGGGCAGGGCTGTGCATCACTAAGCGGGATCACTGGAACTCGGGTTTACCCGAGTTCCAGAAATTTAATGCGCAATTCGGGTAAACCCGACTTGCGATGCCAAGCCCGGCGATGACAAGTCAGCAATCGATGATCCGCTTTGCTTGCTCGACGATCTCCGCAAGCCCCTCGCTCGTCGCGTAGCGCGCAAGGTCCTCAGGCTTGACCCATTCCACCGCGCTCGCCTCCGGTCCCGGCCGCGCCTCGCCCGCGCGCCAGCGCGCGGCGAAGGCGTGGATGACATAGCGCGCGCCCGGCAGCGCGACCACGCGCTCGCCCGCGGGTGCCACGATCTCGATCTCGACGCCGGTCTCTTCGCGCACCTCGCGCACTGCCGCCTGCGCCGGGCTCTCGCCCGGCTCGACCTTGCCGCCGGGCAGGCTCCACAATTGCGGCGGGTTCGCGCGGCGCGCGATCAGCACGCGGCCGCCGCGAAAGACGGCGGCGCTGGCGGCGACGATGGGGCTTGTGCTTTCGGCCATGGCGCTCCAATTCATAGCACCATGTGCGGCCGCTATTGCCTGACCACGGCGCCGGAAGCGATGCGCCGGCTGTTCCGCTATCGCGAGCAGCCGAACTTTCCCCCGCGCTACAACATCGCGCCAACGCAGCCCATCGCCATCGTGCGCCTGAAGGACGGCGAGCGCGAGTTCGCGCTGGTGCGCTGGGGGCTGATCCCGTCGTGGGTGAAGGACCCGAGGAAGTTCGCGCTCTGCATCAATGCCCGCGCCGAGACGCTGATCGACAAGCCGAGCTTCCGCGCCGCCGTGCGCCGGCGCCGCTGCCTCGTCCCGGCGGATGGCTGCTACCACTGGCAGCCGGCGGGCAAGGTGAAGCGCCCGTTCCTGGTGCGCCCGCGCGCCGGCGGGCCCATCGCCTACGCCGGCATCTGGGAGACCTGGAGCGATCCCGCCGGCGGCGAGATCGAGACCTGCGCCATCGTCACGGTGCCCGCGAACAACATGATGAAGCCGATCCATGACAGGATGCCGGCGGTGGTGGCGCCCGAGGATTTCGACGCCTGGCTCGACGCGGACAAGGTGGATGCGGAGGCGGCGGTCGCGCTCTTAGGCCCCGCGCCGGAGGATTTCTGGGAGGCCTACGAGATCTCGCCGCGGGTCAACAAGGTGGCGAATGATGATGCGTGGATTGTGGAGCCGGTCGCGCCTGTTGGCTGATTGTCATGGCCGGGCTTGTCCCGGCCATCCCGATTCAAGGGGCACAGCCGCGCGTCCCTAGGCGAGATCGCTGGAACTCGGGTTTACCCGAGTTCCAGAAAATTAATGCGCGCAAGTCGGGTAAACCCGACTTGCGATGACAAGCCCGGCGATGACAAACCTAGAGAACTTTGCCGGGGTTCAGAATCCCCTTGGGGTCGAGCGTGCGTTTGATGGCGCGCATCAGCTCGAGCTCGGTCGCGTCCTTCACGGCGGGCAACAGGTCGCGCTTGAGCACGCCGATGCCGTGCTCCGCCGAGATCGAGCCCGCGTATCTCGCCACGATCCCGTGCACCAGCGCGTTCACTTCCTCCCAGCGCGCGAGGAACTTCTCCCTGTCGGCGCCCACCGGCTGGCTCACGTTGAAGTGCACGTTGCCGTCGCCGAGATGGCCGAACACCACCGGCCGCGCGCCGGGAATGAGCTTCACCGCCGCGGCCATCGCCGCGTCGAGGAACGCCGGCACGTCGGCCACCGGCACCGACACGTCGTGCTTGATCGAGCCGCCCTCGGGCTTCTGGAATTCCGACATCGCCATGCGCAGCCGCCAGAAGGTGGCGCGCTGAGCCTCGCTCGCGGCGATCGCGGCGTCGCCGACGAGGCCCTGCTCGCTCGCCACCGCGAGCATGTCCTCGAAGGCCGGGCGGAAGCCGCCGTCGTTCGGCGAGCTTGCCTCCAGAAGCACGTACCAAGGATAGGGTGTCGCGAGCGGGTCGCGCGCGCCGGGCACGTGCTTCAGCACGAACTCGAGCACGATCCGCTGCATCAGCTCGCAGCCGGTGACTGTGGCGCCGGCGCGGGTCTGGGCGAGTGTCAACAGCGCGAGCGCGTCGGTGGGGCTTTTGACGCCGACGAACGCCGTCTCGGTAGCCCGCGGCGCCGGGAAGAGCTTCAGCACGGCCGCTGTGATGACGCCGAGGGTGCCCTCGGCGCCGACGAAGAGATGGCGGAGATCGTAGCCGGTGTTGTCCTTCTTCAGCTTGCGCAGGCCGCGCCAGACGCGGCCGTCGGCGAGCACGACTTCGAGCCCGAGCACGAGGTCGCGCGCGTTGCCATAGGCGAGCACCTGGGTGCCGCCGGCGTTGGTGGAAAGGTTGCCGCCGATGGTGGCCGAGCCCTCGGCCCCGAGCGAAAGCGGGAACAGCCGCCCGCGCGACGCGGCCGCCTCCTGCGCGCGGGCGAGCACCACGCCCGCCTCGGCGGTCATGGAGTTGGTAGCGAGGTCGATCTCGCGGATCTTGTCGAGGCGCACGGTGGATAGCACCACGGCGTTGCCGTCGAACGGAATCTGCCCGCCGACGAGGCCGGTGTTGCCGCCCTGGGGAACCACCGGTGTCGCGGTCTCGCTCGCGAGCTTGAGGATCGCCGCCACTTCTTCCGTCGATCCGGGTTTCACCACCAGCGCGGCACGTCCGCGGTAGAGTTCGCGCGGCTCGACCAGATGCGGCGCCATCGCCGCCGGGTCGCGGATCGCGTACTTGTCGCCGACGATCTTGGCGAAGCGTTCGAGAGTGCTGCTCATGGCGGAGGACGCCGAACCTAGCACAGTCATCGCGGCGTCGCGGCGCGCTCGAGGCGGTCGTTGATCGCCTCGCCGAGCCCCTCCGCCGGAATCGGCGCCACCGCGATCGCGGCAACGCCGCTCGCGTCGAGCGCCCTGAGGTGCGCGAACAGGTTGGCCGCTGCCTCGACGAGATCGCCGCGGGGAGAAAGATCGAGCGTGTGTGCTGCACCCTCGGCGCCGGCCGGCCGCGGCGCGCCGAAAGCGAGCAGCGCTTCGCCCGGCCGCACGTCTTGCGCGTCGAGCCGCAGCCGCGCCCGCGTCGCATAGTGCGACGCCAGCATGCCCGGCGCCTGCACCTTGTCGCCCGCGGCGGCTAATTTCATGCCGAGCGCCCGCTCGATATCGGCCCGGGGAACGCCGCCGGAGCGGAGCAGCCGGGGCGTCGCGCCGCTCACATCGACGATGGTGGATTCCAGCCCAAGCGGCGCGGGCCCCGCGTCCACCACGAGGTCAACGAGGCCCGCGAGATCGGCGAGCACGTGCTCGGCGGTTGTGGGAGAGACATGGCCGGAGCGGTTGGCGCTGGGTGCCGCGATCGGCTTGCCGAAGGCCGCGAGCAACGCCTGCGCCACCGGATGCTTGGGCACCCGGAGCGCCACGCTCGAAAGCCCGGCGCGCGCGAGCTCGCAGATGACGTCGCTCGCCGGCACCACCAGCGTCAGCGGCCCCGGCCAGAACTGAACGAGCTTCTCGGCGAGCGGCGAAAGCGTGCCGGCGCGCCGCGCCGCCGCCACGTCCGCCACGTGGGCGATCAGCGGGTTGAACGCCGGCCGCCCCTTGGCGGCGAAAAGCCGCGCCACGGCGCGTGCATCGGTGGCGTCGGCGCCGAGGCCGTAGACCGTCTCGGTGGGGAAGGCGACGAGGTGGCCTTCCGCCAACAGCCGTGCGGCTTCGCCGACGCCCGCTTGATCGGGCTTCACGCGCCGCGTGGAAACTTTCGCATCGCTCACGTTGACGGTCCTTATTGAGGCGGCCAAGCTCGGCAGTGCTATAAAGCGTGAGCCCGGAGTAGACCATGGCCTATCG
>DATNNN010000172.1:0-13800 GCA_035601815.1 Xanthobacteraceae bacterium
GCTCGCCGCCGCGCCGGCGCTTGCGCTCGACGGCAAGCCGGCGCCGGGCTCGCCGCAGACGCCGCTCGAGGCGTTCAAGTCCGGCACACAAGCCTATCTCGCCGGCGAGAAGGCGAAGGCGCTGACGGAGCTGCGCTACGCCGCCGATCAGGGCCACGCGCTTGCCCAGTGGAAGCTCGGCCGCATGTACGCCGACGGCGACGGCGTCAAGCAGGACGACCTCAAAGCCTTCGAGTATTTCAGCAAGCTCGCGTCGGACTACGCCGAGGAGCAGCCCACCACCTCGCGCGCGCCGTTCGTCGCCAACGCCTTCGTCGCGCTCGGCGGCTACTATCTCGCCGGCATACCGAACTCACAGGTCCGGCCCGACGCCGCGCGCGCGCGTCAGCTCTATTCCTATGCCGCGTCCTACTTCGGCGACCCCGAGGCGCAGTATCAGCTGGCGCGGCTGTATCTCCATGACGACGGTCCCGCCAAGGATCCGCGCCAGGCGGCGCGTTGGCTCGGGCTCGCGGCGCAGAAGGGCCACTACCAGGCCCAGGCGCTGCTCGGGCAGATGCTGTTCCGCGGCGACGGCATGCCGCGCCAGGGCGCGCGCGGCCTGATGTGGCTCATTCTCGCGCGCGAGTCCGCCGCGGGTCCTGAGGACGACTGGATCGTCGAGTACTACGACCAGGCGCTGGCGCGATCCACCGACGACGAGCGCGCGCTCGCTAAGCTCTACATCGAGCAGCGGCTGCGCGCCCAGCGCTGACGGCTTAGCCGAGCTTCAGCTCGATCCACACCGGCACGTGGTCCGACGGCTTCTCGCCGCCGCGCATGGCGCGGTCGATGCCGGCGGCGGCGAGTCTGTCGGCGGCCTGCGGCGACAGCATCAGGTGATCAATGCGGATGCCGTCGTCGCGCGAGAACGCGTTGCTCTGGAAATCCCAGAAGGTATAGAGCCCGGGGTCGTCGCTCGCCGCGCGCACCGCGTCGACCATGCCGAGCCGGGCAAGCTCGCGGAATTTCGCCCGCGTTTCCGGCTGGAACAGCGCATCGTTCTTCCATTTATCAGGGTGCTTGGCGTCGGCCGGCGTCGGGATCACGTTGAAATCGCCGGCGAGCACGAGCGGCTCCTCGAGCGGCAGGCGCGCGCGCGCGTAGTCGGCAAGCCGATCCATCCAGGCGAGCTTGTAGCGAAACTTGTCGCTGTCGATGGGATTGCCGTTCGGTAGATAGATGGACGCGATGCGCACGACGCCGCCGCCAACGGAAATCACCGCTTCGAGGAAGCGGGCATGATCGTCGGCGTGATCGCCGGGGAGGCGCGCGGTCACCTCGTCGAACGGATGCTTGGAAAGGATCGCGACGCCGTTATAGGTCTTCTGGCCGTGCACCGCGATGTTGTAGCCGAGGTCCTCGAACGGCCCGCGCGGAAACGCCTCGTCGACGCACTTCGTCTCCTGCAGGCAGACGACGTCGGGGGCGCGCTCCTTCAGCCAGCGCTGCAGGTGCTCGGCGCGGCTCTTCACCGAATTGACGTTCCAGGTCGCGATCAGCATCGAGCGATGCGTCAGAGCGAGAAGCTCGTCCCGCAACCGCAGGAAGCGGTGGCCTTGGGGTTGCCCACCTTGAAGGCGGCGCCGATCAGCTCGTCGACGAAGTCGATCTCGGAACCGGCCATGTATTGCAGCGACACCGGATCGACCACGACCTTGGCCCCCGCGCGCTCGATCACGACGTCGTCGGCCGCCGGCGCCCGCTCGATGTCGAACTTGTACTGAAAGCCCGAGCAGCCGCCGCCCTCGACGCTCACGCGCAGGCACGCGGGCGCGGGCTCGGCGCCGAGTATGGCGGCGATTCGGCGCGCGGCGCGCTCGGTGACGGTGAAGGTGCCTGTATCCATGGCGTTCCAGGGCCTTTAAGACGTTGAAGCAGTGCCTGACCGATAGTTAAGTGCTCCCAAGG
The DNA here is from genome assembly GCA_035601815.1 of Xanthobacteraceae bacterium. Classification (GTDB taxonomy): domain Bacteria; phylum Pseudomonadota; class Alphaproteobacteria; order Rhizobiales; family Xanthobacteraceae; genus DATNNN01. Next base: position 1,951 of record DATNNN010000172.1, read on the forward strand.
AAGTGTCAATTCGAGGGCCTCTATGGCCGTTGCATCTCTGCCCCGCGCCCCTTGGGCGGCCGATCCTGCGCGCTCGCGCGGCCGCCTGCACGGGGAGGAGGCGAGCCCGACCCGCAGCGATTTCCGTCGCGACTGCGACCGCCTCATCCACTCCACCGCCTTCCGGCGCCTCAAGCACAAGACCCAGGTGTTCGTTTCCCACGAGGGCGATCATTTCCGCACCCGGCTTACCCACACGCTCGAGGTGGCGCAGATCGCCCGCGCGCTCGCGCGCTCACTTGGCCTCGACGAAGATCTCGCCGAGGCGCTGGCGCTCGCCCACGACCTCGGCCATCCGCCGTTCGGCCATGCCGGCGAGCACACGCTGGACCAGTGCATGGCCGAATTCGGCGGTTTCGACCACAACGCCCAGACGCTCCGCGTCGTCACCAGCCTCGAGCATCGCTACGCCGGCTTCGACGGACTGAACCTGACCTTCGAGACGCTGGAAGGCATCGCCAAGCACAACGGCCCGCTCACCGACCGTGCCGGCAAGCCGACTGGCAGATATGCCAAGGGTCTGCCGTCGGCGCTCGCTGGCTACGCCGCCCGTCACGATCTGATGCTGTGGAGCTATCCCAGCGGTGAAGCGCAGGCGGCGGCCATTGCCGACGACATCGCCTACGATGCCCATGATCTCGACGACGCCCTGCGTGCCGAACTGTTCGCGGTCGAGGATTTGCGTGCGCTGCCGGTGGCGGGCGCGATCTTGGCGGAGGTGAATGTCCGCTACGGCGAAATCGACCGGCCGCGGCTCGTCAACGAGATCACGCGGCGGCTGATCCACGCCATGATCGAGGACGTGGTGGCCGAGACCGGCCGCCGGGTATCGGCGCTCGGCATTGCGTCGATCGACGACGTGCGCGGCGCTGCTCATGCTGTGGTCGGCTTCTCGCCGGCGATGCAGAAGGCCGACACGGCGATCAAGGGTTTTCTCACCCCGCGCATGTACCGCAACGAGCGGGTGCTCGCTATCATGCGCGACGCCCAGGCGGTGGTGCGAGATCTTTTTGCCCGCTTCAGCACCCACCCGGAAGACCTGCCGTCCGAGTGGGAAAAGGCGCTCGGCAGCGATCCCGCGGCGCGCGCCCGGCGCATCGCCGACTTCATCGCCGGCATGACCGACAATTTTGCGCTGGAGCAGCACGCCCGCTTCTTTGACTTGACTCCGAAATTGCGTTAGGCGCGCGGGGTGAACGCATTGAATCCGTTTGCTTTATTCACCGCGCAGGTGCGCGAGGCGATCGTCGCGCTTGCTGCCGAAGGCGCGCTGCGCCCGGGCCTCGACACGAGCCGCGTGGTGGTCGAGCCGCCGCGCGAGGCGAGCCATGGCGATCTCGCCACCAACGCGGCCATGGTGCTCGCCAAGGACGCGGGGCTGAAGCCGCGCGAGCTTGCCGACAAGCTTGCCGGGAAGTTGCGCGCGCTGGCGCACGTGACCAAGGTCGAAGTGGCCGGGCCGGGCTTCATCAATCTCTCCCTCGAAGCCGGCTTCTGGCTCGGGCTGCTGCGCGGCGTGATCGAGGCCGGCGCCGACTTCGGCCGTGTTGATCTCGGCCGCGGCGAGAAGGTCAACGTGGAGTATGTGTCGGCCAATCCCACGGGTCCTATGCACGTGGGCCACGGCCGCGGGGCCGTGTTCGGCGACGCGCTCGCGAATCTGCTGGCCTTCACCGGCCACGCGGTCACGCGCGAGTACTATGTCAACGACGCCGGCGCCCAGGTGGACATCCTCGCGCGCTCGGCGTTTCTCCGCTACCGCCAGGCGCTCGGCGAGGCTGTCGCGATCCCCGAGGGACTCTACCCCGGCGACTATCTCGTCCCGGTCGGCAAGGCGCTGGCGCAGCTCTACGGTCCCGCGCTCGCGCAGAAGCCGGAGGCCGAGTGGCTGCCGCTGGTGCGCGACGTGGCAATCGCGGCGATGATGGACATGATCCGCGCCGACCTCGCCGCCCTTGCCATCCGTCACGACGTTTTCTTTTCCGAGCACTCACTCTCGGCGCCCGAGGACAAGGTCGCGTCGACCATGGAGAAGCTGCGCAAGGCTGGGCAAGTGTACGAGGGCCGGCTGCCGCCGCCGAAAGGGCAGGTGCCCGAGGAGTGGGAGGATCGCGAGCAGACGCTGTTCCGCTCGACGGCCTTCGGCGACGACGCCGACCGGGCGCTGAAGAAGTCGGACGGCAGCTATACGTACTTCGCCACCGACATCGCCTATCACCGGGACAAGATCGCCCGCGGCTTCAAGACGCTCATCGACGTGTGGGGCGCCGACCACAGCGGCTACGTGAAACGCATGCAGGCGGCGGTCTCCGCTCTGTCGGGCGGGACGGTGACCCTCGACGTGAAGCTCTGTCAGCTCGTGCGCCTCTTGCGCGGTGGCGAGCCGGTGAAGATGTCCAAGCGTGCCGGCGACTTCGTGACCCTGCGCGAGGTGGTCGACGAGGTGGGCCGAGACGCCGCCCGCTTCATGATGCTTTTTCGTAAGAATGACGCGGCCTTAGACTTCGATCTTGCCAAAGTGATTGAGCAGTCTCGGGAGAATCCTGTGTTCTACGTCCAGTACGCCCATGCCCGCGGAAAGTCGGTATTTCGCAACGCGAAAGAGGTCCTGCCCGCCCTCGATACCTCGAGGGCAGCCCTGGCGGCCGCTTCCTTCGACCGCCTGACCGACGAGGGCGAGCTTGGCTTGGTAAAGAAGATCGCCGCCTGGCCGCGGCTGATCGAGCAGGCGGCGGCCACTCATGAGCCGCACCGCGTGGCGTTCTACCTCCATGAGCTCTCCAGCGAGCTCCACTCTCAGTGGAATCGCGGTAAAGACTTGCCACACTTACGCTTCATTGCCGAACATGATCCCGATGTGACGCTCGCACGCCTCGCGCTCGTCCATGGAGTCGTGTTGGTGTTAGCGTCGGGTCTCGCAGTCCTCGGGGTCGGGGCCCCGGAGGAAATGCGTTGACGGATCACGCGTTTTCCGGGTAGCGCGTCGGGAATGGCTCGGTGTCGATGAACGAAGAACCCAAGCTGCGCCCCCAACGGGGTCAGGAAATTCCGCAGCCCAGACGCCCGGAAGGCGCCCGCGTCCGGCGTGGTGAGGACCCGCTCGCCGAGCTTGCCCGCCTGATCGGCCAGGAAGATCCGTTCGCCAACTTCGAGGGCGGGGCGCGTGCGCCGGCACCCCGTGCGCCCGCCGGCAACGGCGGCGAAACTCGGACCGCCCGCCGCGAATCCTACGAATCGCGGGACCACGCCGAGCCTCGGCGTCCCATCCAAGCGCCGCGCCCGCACCGCGACGGCGATGTCCCGGTCCGCACGCGCCGCGACAGCGAGATTGAGCCAGAGCCTTTCCGCAGCGATCGCCCGGCGATCAGCCACGAAACCCGCCACGATTTCCGCCAAGACGGCCGACGTGAGGCCCCGCGCTTCACGCCGCAGCGCCCGCGCGTCGATATCGCCCACGCCACCACTACGCTCCCGCGTCCGCAGCCGGCGCTCGGCCGTGCTGATCACGACGATGACGACGAGCCCCAGATTGAGCGGCCGCGAGAGACGGAGCCGCCGCGCTTTGCCCGGCGCGACGCCGGCCGCGACGGCCCCGACGAGCAATACAAGCGCACCCGCGTCACCGAATACGATCCCGAGTACGCCGACGAGGCCGATCTTCCGGCCCACGGCGATGAAGTCTATGACGAGGAGCCGCGCAAGAGCCGCCGCGGCCTTGCCGTCGTCGCGGGCGTTATCGGTCTCGCCGTGATCGGCACCGCGGGCTTCTTCGGCTATCGCGCTTTCTTCGGCGCCGACGGCGGCCAACCGCCCACCATCCGCGCCGACTCCGCGCCGGTGAAGATCACGCCCCCGGGCGGCGCCAAGCAGGCGGAGCCTCCGGGCGGCAAGCAGATTTACGAGCGTCTCGGCGGCCCGCCGCCGGCGAACGAGCGTATCGTTCCGCGCGAGGAGCGGCCGGTGGAGTTCAATCAGCCGCCGCGGGTCGCCACCACCCCGGTGCCGCAGCCACAGCCGCAACAGCCCGGCGCCGTGCCGGTGCAGCCGGCGCCCGCGTCGACCGAACCACGCCGCGTGCGCACCGTGAGCGTGCGCGCCGACGGCACCATCGTGGCCGACCAGGCAAGTCGAATCACGCCGCAGCGTCCCGCGCCGCAGCAGCCGCTCGCCGTCAACGCCTACGCCAACCAGCCGGCCGAAGAGCCTGAGCCGCCGGTGCAGCCCCGCCAGGGGCGTCCGCCGCAGGCGCAGGACGGCAACCAGCAGCCCTGGTCGATCGTCGAGCCGCCGCGGCCGCAAACCCGGACGGCGGCTCGCTCCAACACCCCCATCGAGGCCGGCGGGTTCGTGGTGCAGGTCAACTCGCAGAAGACCGAAGCCGAAGCGCAGGCCGCTTGGCGCCAGATGCAGTCGCGCTTCCCCACCGTGCTCGGCAGCCGCCAGGCCAACATCCGCAGGGTCGATCTCGGCGACCGCGGCGTGTTCTATCGCGCCATGCTCGGTCCCTTCACCTCGCGCGACGCCGCAAGCGAGGTGTGCCAGAGTCTCAAGACCGCCGGCGGCGACTGCATCGTCCAGCGCAACTGATCCTAAAAGCGTTCATTGACCGGGCGGAGCCGCGCTGATACCCGCGGCCATGGCTGATTGCGCCTGCATTCTCGGCTGCGCCGGCCCGCGGCTTACGGCGGACGAACACGCGCTCTTCGGCGCCGCGCGCCCGTGGGGGCTCATTCTATTCAAGCGCAACGTGGAGGATTCGGCGCAAGTCGCAAATCTGACTCAGGAATTCCGTGCCGCCGTCGGTCGGCCGGGCGCGCCGGTCTTCGTCGATCAGGAGGGCGGCCGCGTGCAGCGGCTTCAGCCACCGCACTGGCCGGCGTATCCGCCGGCGGCCAAATACGGCGAAATCTATGCCCGCGATCCCGGGCAAGGCCTGATGGCAGCACGCGTCGGCGCCGAGCTGATCGCCGCCGATCTCATTGCCGTTGGCATCAACGTCGATTGCCTGCCGGTGGCCGACCTGCGGCGGCCCGAGGGCCACGATGTGATCGGCGACCGCGCCTACGGCGCCGATCCCAACATCGTCGCCAAGCTCGCCCGCGCTGCCGCCGATGGGTTGCTTGCCGGCGGGGTGCTGCCGGTGTTGAAGCATATCCCCGGTCACGGTCGGGCGCGCGCCGACAGCCACAAGAAGCTGCCCGTGGTGGGGGCGCCGCTCGCCGAGCTCGACCGCACCGATTTTGAGTCCTTCCGCCTGCTGAGCGACCTCCCCATGGCGATGACCGCCCACGTGGTCTACACCGCCGTCGATAAAGGCCGGCCGGCAACCACCTCGCCGGTGGTGATCGGCGAGGTGATTCGCCGGCGGATAGGGTTCGGCGGCCTCTTGCTCACCGACGACCTCTCCATGGAGGCCCTTTCCGGCAGCCTCGGAGAGCGCGCCGCGGCCGCCTTCGCCGCCGGCTGCGACATGGCGCTCCACTGCAACGGCAGGCTCGCCGAGATGCGGGAGGTGGTCGCGGCGGGGCCCGCCCTTACGGGCGAAGCGGCGCGGCGGGCCGCCGCGGCGCTCGCCTGCCTCAGACCTGCCACGAAGCCCGGCAATCTCGACGAGGCGCGCAGGCGGTTTTCCGCTATGATCGCTTGAATCGGAAGGGAATCAGCCTCTTGGAGCCGAGCGAGGGATTTGAGTTTGAGACGGAGCGCGGCTCTTACGAGCCGGCGTTGTTCGTCGACGTGGCCGGATTCGAGGGCCCCCTCGACCTCCTGCTTTCGCTCGCCCGCACCCAGGAGGTCGACCTTTCCAAAATCTCTATCCTCGCGCTCGCCAACCAGTATCTCGCCTTCATCGAGCGGGCCAAGGACCTGCGCATGGAGCTCGCCGCCGATTACCTGGTGATGGCGGCGTGGCTCGCCTACCTGAAGTCGCGTCTGCTACTGCCCGAGCCGCCGGCGCCCGAGGAGCCGTCCGCCGCCGATCTCGCGGCCGATCTTGCCGCGCGCCTGATGCATCTGGAGGCGATCCGCCAGGCCGGCGCGCAATTGATGACGCGCCACCGTCTTGGCCACGACTTCTTTGGCCGCGGCATGCCGGAGATGGCGCCCGACGCGCCGCCGTCCGGCTTCACCGCGACGCTCTATGACCTGTTGTCCGCCTACGCTCTGCAGCGTCAGCGTCAGGCGCTCGCTAGCGTAAAGTTTCCCGAGCGCAAGGTGTGGTCGCTGGTGGAGGCGCGCGCGGCGCTCGAGCGGCTGGTCGGCAAGACCCTCGACTGGACGCGCCTCGACGATTTTCTCATTTCCTATCTCGTCCAGCCCGGTATGCGCGCGACCGTGCTCGCGTCGTCGCTCTCGGCCACGCTTGAGATGATACGTGAGGGAAAAGTGGAAGTTCAGCAGGAAGACGCCTTCGCGCCGATCTGGCTGCGCAGCCGTAAGCAAGAGGAGAAGACCCAGTGACTGCGCTTCGCGCCGATTTGCATATCGTCGGCGGCACCGAAGGGGCCGCGCCCGCGGAGAACGACGAGTGGTATCGCCTGGTCGAGGCGATCCTGTTCGCGGCGAGCGATCCGGTCGACGAGAAGGTGCTGAAGGCGAGGCTGCCCGAGGGCATGGATCTGATGGCGCTGCTCGACCGGCTCGCCGCCGAGTACGCGCCGCGCGGCGTCAACCTCGTGCGTGTCGCCGGCATGTGGGCGCTGCGCACCGCGAGCGATCTTGGGCCGCTGTTGATACGCGAAGCCGGGCCGCCGAAGAAGCTCTCGCGCGCCGCCATCGAGACGCTGGCCATCGTCGCCTATCACCAGCCAGTGACGCGCGCCGAGATCGAGGAAATTCGCGGCGTGACGATTTCCACGGGCACCCTCGACATTCTGATCGAGACCGGCTGGGTTCGTCTGCGCGGCCGCCGCCGCGCGCCGGGCCGGCCGGTGACGTACGGGACCACGGAAGACTTTCTCGTCCACTTCGGCCTCGACTCCATCGACGATCTGCCCGGCCTCGACGAGCTGAAAGGCGCGGGCTTCCTCGAGGGCCGGCTGCCCTCGGGCTTCAGCGTGCCGATGCCGAGCGACGACCCCAATCTGCACGAGGACGAAGATCCGCTCGAGGAGCCGCCGCTCGACTTTTCCATCGCGCCCGATGCGGAGCCCGCTGCGGCGCAAGCGGCCGGAGAAGAAAATGCTGGTCGGGACGAGGCTGCCACGGAGCCGCCTGCGGACAAGGACGGAACTCGCAAGGGTTAACCGCTTGGCCGTGTAGCTTCTTGTTTTTGCCGCTTCCCGAGCCTAGGTTGCGGGCACATTGAGTTGGCGGGCCGCGCGCCTACGCCGGCCGCGCCAATCGGAGGAAACCCATGGGTGGTTTGAGTATTTGGCACTGGATCATCGTCTTGGTGGTCGTGCTGCTCCTGTTCGGCCGCAACAAGATTTCCGACCTGATGGGCGACATGGCCAAGGGCATCAAGGCGTTCAAGCGCGGCATGTCCGAGGACGAAACCGCGTCGACCGACGCCCCGAAGACCGATCCCAAGACCATCGACCAACAGCCGCCGTCGGTATCCGCCGCTCGCGCCGACGCGGAGCAGAAGGGTCGGCTCGTTCCGTAAACGAGCGGCGGCGGCCGCGAAGCCATGTTCGACATCGGTTGGGGTGAGCTGGTCGTAATCGGCGTGGTCGCGTTGCTCGTGATCGGGCCGAAGGAGCTGCCGGCGCTCTTGCGCACGCTCGGCCAGGGCATGGCGAAGCTCCGCGCCATGGCCAACGACTTCCAGCGCCAGTTCAACGACGCCATGCGCGAGGCCGAGCTCGAGGACCTGCGCAAGGAGGCGGAGAAGCTCACCGACATGGCGAGCATCGCCACCAATCCCATCGCCAAGATCGGCGACGACCTGCAGAAGGCGATCGACCAGCCGATCGAGACGCCGGCATCTGACGCGGCCAATCCGCTGGCCGCGGCGGCGCCGGTGGAGCCCCCGCCGCAGCCCGTCGCGGAGCCGGTGGCGCCCAAGCGCGCCGAAGGCGGCGGCGCATGAGCCAGGAAGAGATCGACTCCACCAAAGCTCCGCTGATGGAGCACTTGATCGAGCTGCGCTCGCGGCTGATCAAGTCGCTGATCGCGTTCTTCCTGATGTTCTTCGCGTGCTTCTTCTTTGCGAAGGCGATCTACAACATCCTCCTTTGGCCCTACGAGTTCGCCGCGGGGCCGAACGCGCAGATCAACCTCATCTACACCGCGCCGCAGGAGTTCCTGTTCACCCAGATCAAGCTCGGCCTGTTCGGCGCCGCGTTCCTGTCATTCCCCGTCGTGGCGGCGCAGCTCTACATGTTCGTGGCGCCGGGTCTCTACAACAAGGAGCGTCAGGCATTTCTACCGTACCTGATCGCGACCCCGTTCTGCTTCCTGCTCGGCGCCGCCTTCGTCTATTTCATCGCCATGCCGCTCGCCATGCGCTTCTTTCTCGGCATGCAGCAGGCGGGCGGCGAAGGGCAGGCGTCGATCACGCTGTTGCCGCGCGTGTCGGAATACCTGTCGCTGATCATGACGCTGATCTTCGCCTTCGGCATCACCTTCCAGCTGCCGGTGGTGCTGACGCTCTTGGCCCGCGTCGGCTTCATCACCTCCGACCAGCTCAAGGCGAAGCGGCGCTATGCCATCGTCGGCGTGTTCGTGGTGGCCGCGGTGCTGACCCCGCCCGACGTCATCAGCCAGCTGGCGCTCGCGTTCCCCACCTTGCTTCTCTACGAGATCTCGATCTATCTCGTGCGCATGGTGGAGAAGAGGAAGGCGGCCGAGGCCGCGGCGTCCGCGAGCTCGCCGGCGGAGTGAGACGGGCGACCGCCGCGCGCTATACTCGGCTGATTCTGCAGAGCGCTTGCAATGTTCGATCCCAAATGGGTGCGCGACCATCCGGACCTGCTCGACCGCGGGCTGAAGCGGCGTGGATTGCAGGGTGAGGCGCAGCGGCTGATATCAATCGACCAGCGCAGGCGGGCAATCATTCGGGTACTTGAAAGCTGGAGGGAACGCCGAAATGTGGCGTCGAAGGAAATTGGGCAAGCTAAAGCGAAGAAGGATGAGGCCACAATACGGAGGCTGATGCCTGAGGTCGCCGAGTGCAAAGCATCGATTTCGACGTTGGAAGCAGAGCAAGATGCAGTTGACGAGGAGCTGCTCAAGGCACTCGCCGAGATTCCGAATATCCCGGCCGACGACGTACCCGATGGCGACGCCTCGGCCAACAAGGAACGCCATCAGCACGGCAAGAAGCGCGACTTCGCCTTCAAACCGAAGCTGCATTTCGAGATCGGCGAGGCGCTCGGCCTCATGGATTTCGAGACCGCGAGGAAGATTTCCGGCTCGCGTTTTGTCGTGTTGAAGGGTGGGCTGGCGCGACTCGAGCGTGCTATCGCACAATTGTTTCTCGATACGCATGTGACCGAGCATGGCTATCAGGAAGTCAGTCCGCCGCTTCTCGTGCGTGATGATGCAATGAGGGGAACTGGCCAACTGCCGAAATTTGTTGATGATCAATTCATCGGTACGCGGACCATTACGCGTACGGAATTGCTTCATAATGCTCTCAAGTACGCGACAGATGAAGACAAAGAGGAGTTCCAACGAGGAAAGATAACCTTAGAAACACTCATTGATCGCATTTTGGAAAGAGCGCCATTGAAGGAAGACTATTGGCTGATCCCTACCGCGGAAGTTTCGCTCACCAATCTCGTGCGTGAATTGATCGTCGAGGAGCGTGAACTACCCATGCGCGTTACGGCGGGTACCCCATGCTTTCGCGCCGAGGCGGGCGCCGCCGGCAAGGACACCCGCGGCATGATGCGCCAGCACCAGTTCACCAAGGTCGAACTCGTCGCGATCACCACGCCGGAGCAGAGCGAGGCCGAGCATGAGCGCATGCTCGCTTCCGCCGAGGCGGTGCTGAAGAAGCTCGATCTGCACTATCGCGTGGTCACGCTCGCCACCGGCGACATGGGCTTCGCGGCGCAGAAGACCTACGACATCGAGGTGTGGCTGCCGGGCGAGGGCGCCTATCGCGAGATCTCGTCGGTGTCGAACTGCGGCGAGTTTCAGGCCCGCCGCATGCAGGCGCGCTACCGCCCCAAGGGCGACAAGCATGTGCGCCACGTGCACACGCTGAACGGCTCCGGTGTCGCCGTCGGCCGCGCGCTGATCGCCGTCTTGGAGAACTACCAAGAGGCCGACGGTTCCGTCGTGGTGCCCGACGCGCTCGCGCCCTATATGGGTGGCATCAAGAAGATCGAACGGGCCCCGTAATGCGCATTCTCATCACCAACGACGACGGCATCCACGCGCCGGGCCTCGAAGCCTGCGTGCGGGTGGCGAAAACCCTTTCCGACGACGTCTGGGTGGTGGCCCCCGAGTTCGATCAGTCGGGTGTCGCGCATTCGCTGTCGCTCTCCGATCCGCTGCGCCTGCGCAAGATCGACGACAAGCACTTCGCCGTGAAAGGCACGCCCACCGACTGCGTGATCATGGCGGTGCGCCACATCATGATCGAGCACCGCCCCGATCTCATTCTCTCGGGCATCAACCGCGGCCAGAACATTGCCGAGGACGTGACCTATTCCGGCACGGTCGCCGGCGCCATGGAAGGGGTCGTGCTCGGCATCCCGTCGATCGCGCTGTCCCAGGTGCTGAGCCTCGCCACCCGCGACAGCCACAACTACCGCACCGCCGAAGTGCACGCGCCCGAAATCATCTCCCGCCTCCTCGCCGAGGGCATGCCCGCCGGCGTGCTCGTCAACGTCAACTTTCCGCCGTGCGCGCCCGACGAGGTGCAGGGCATCTCCGTCGGCGCCCAGGGCAAGCGCGACCAGGAGCTGATGCGCATCGAGCCGCGCACCGACGGCCGCGGCAATCCCTATTACTGGATCGCCTTCGAGCGCAAACGCTGGACGGTTCCCACCGGCACCGACATGTGGGCGATCGAGCACAAGCGCATCGCGATCACGCCCTTGCGCATCGATCTCACCGACGAGCCGTTCATGACGCGCTTGGCCCAGATTTTTCCCGAGCCGAAAGAGGAAGGGGCTATTTCGCCGCCGCGGCAAAAGCGCGCGCGAGAGTGAGCGCGAGGTCGTCGCGCTGGAACGGCTTCTGCAACGTCGGCCGGCCGCGATACTTTTGCGGAATGCCGCGCTCGCCGTAGCCGGTGGCGAAGGCGAACGGAATGCCGCGCTCGAGCAGAATGTCGGCGACGGCGTAGACTTCGGCCCCGTTGAGGTTCACGTCCAGGATCGCGCCGTCGCAATCGGTGTCGCGCGCGAGCGCGAGCGCATCGTCGAGGCCGCCGGCCGCCGCCTTCACCTCGTGGCCGAGGTCGGCGAGCATATCCTCGAGCAGCATGCGGATCATGATTTCGTCTTCGACGAGGAAGATGCGGCGTCCGGGGGCGGGAGCGGGCGGGACGGGATTCATCCGGAAGCCTTGTACTGGGGTATACGCGGGGGACGGAGGTAAGTCGGCTCGGCCTGAATGCAAGCTGAACGTTCGCTTGTACCTTGCTGCCGGCAAAGGCGTTGTGTGGCATTTGGCAGCGCCGCGGGCCGGCAATGTTTCTCGCACTGAATTGAGACTAAAATGCTTCGCCGTTCGTTTGTTCGCTATCCGACAGAGTGGAGCCCGGTGTGACGGAGACCGCCGACCACGATCTCAAGGCCGAGGAGCGCATGGAGTTCCTGCTCCAGCTGCGCAAGCGCGGCATCCAGGACACCCGCGTCCTGCGCGCGCTCGAAACCGTGCCGCGCGAGCGCTTCGTCGAGGCGGGCCAGC
>DATNNN010000173.1:0-4165 GCA_035601815.1 Xanthobacteraceae bacterium
CTCTTCCTCCTCGATGAGGTGGACAAGATGGGCTACGACTTCCGCGGCGACCCGTCGTCGGCGCTGCTCGAGGTGCTCGATCCCGAGCAGAACAACACCTTCAACGACCATTACCTCGAGGTCGACTACGACCTGTCGAACGTCCTGTTCATCACCACGGCGAACACGCTGAACATTCCGCCGGCGCTGCTCGATCGCATGGAGGTGATCCGCATCGCCGGCTACACCGAGGACGAGAAGGTTGAGATCGCGCGCCGCCACCTGATTCCGGCGCTGCTCGGCAAGCACGGCCTCAAGGCCGCCGAATGGTCGATCGACCAGGAGGCGCTGCTCCTCCTCATCCGCCGCTACACCCGCGAAGCGGGGGTGCGCAATCTCGAGCGCGAGCTCGCGAACTTGCAGCGCAAGGCGGTCAAGGAGCTGATGGCGGAGAAGAAGGAAAGTCTCGTCGTCACCATCGAGGCACTGGAGAAGTACCTCGGCCCGCCCAAGTTCCGCTTCGGCGAGGCCGAGCTCGAGGACCAGGTCGGCGTCTCGACCGGGTTAGCCTGGACCGACGCCGGCGGCGAGCTCCTTACCATCGAAAGCCTGATGATGCCCGGCAAGGGCAAGATGACGGTCACCGGCAACCTCCGCGACGTCATGAAGGAGTCGATCTCGGCGGCGGCGTCCTACGTGCGCTCCCGCGCGATCGCCTTCGGCATCGCGCCGCCCTTGTTCGAGAAGCGCGACATCCACGTGCACGTGCCGGAGGGGGCGACTCCGAAGGACGGCCCGTCGGCGGGCGTCGCCATGGCGACGGCCATCGTCTCGGTGATGACCGGCATTCCCGTGCGCAAGGACGTGGCCATGACTGGCGAGATCACGCTGCGCGGCCGGGTGCTGCCCATCGGCGGCCTAAAGGAGAAGCTGCTCGCCGCCCACCGCGGCGGCATCAAGACCGTGCTGATCCCCGAGGACAACACCAAGGATCTCGTCGACATCAACGAAACCATCAAGAGCGGCCTCGAAATCATCCCGGTGTCGCGCATGGACGAGGTGCTGGCGGCGGCGCTGACCAAGAAGCCCGAGCCCATCGAGTGGGACGAGGAAGCCGCGGCCAAGGCCGAGAAACCGCCGGTTCCCGGGGTGCCGGAAGAGGACGAGCCCGGGATCGTGGCGCATTGAGGCTTTGTTCGGCCGGGCCAAAAGCCCGGCCGAATGGTTTTTGCGCCGGGGTAGGGCTCAGGCGGGCGGATTCTACTATTAGTAGCCATATCAGCGTCTTAGGCGCTGTTTCTTCGACGTAGATTCAAGCAAATTCGTCTAACCGAGCCCATGAGTCATTAAGAGAATCAACGTCCATGCGGGTTTGCTGGCGAAATCTCCTTGCAATTGCGTTGGGAAGGGCCCATCAGCGCGCCGTTATCCCGCCCGGGCCGTTGATTCGGCTGGGTTCTGGAGAAGGATCGAACCGATGACCAAGAACGAACTCATCGCCGCCGTTGCGGATTCGGCGAAACTGACCAAGACGGCCGCTGCCACGGCGGTCGAGTCCACGTTCGACATCATCACCGGCGCGCTCAAGCGGGGCGATGAAGTGAAGCTCATCGGTTTCGGGAGCTTCTCGGTGGTGCAGCGTAAGGCCCGCGAAGGACGCAATCCGCGCACCGGCGAGCCGGTGCAGATCAAGGCCTCCAAGGCCCCCAAGTTCTCGGCCGGTAAAGGCCTGAAGGACGCCGTCAACATCTGACGGCCGGCGCCCACTGTGGGCGCTCGTGTATGAGCTGTTTCGATCATGCTCCCGCCCGGTTGGCGGGAGCATTTGTTTTCAGGGGGCCGCGGCGCTAAAGCTCGCCTGGGCGGTTAGCTCAGCGGTAGAGCGCCTGCTTTACACGCAGGATGTCGGCGGTTCGATCCCGTCACCGCCCACCAGCGTTTTTCGGCACACCCGGAATAGCAGCAGCCATGGCCGTGGCGCCAGCACGCGAAATACGCAGTTTTGCTTGGGTTATTGCGGCGGCCACCAACTAAGGGTGCCGACAGCGCTCAAATGTCGAGCCCCGGGGCAGGCCCCGAGGCTCGCGTGTTTGCGTCAAGCCTGTTGCGTTCTCCCGCCGGCTTTGTGTCCGGCCGAAAATAGCGCGCGTATTGCCTTGCCGCGAAGAGCCGCGATCGAGCCCGGCGGGTTCAGATCGACTGCTTCAGTTCCTTGGCGGCGCGGAAGGCGACTTTCTTGCTCGCCTTGATCTGGATCGGCTCGCCGGTGGCCGGGTTACGGCCCATGCGGGCGGCGCGATGGCGGACCTGGAAGATGCCGAGGCCGACCAGGCGAATGCGTTCGCCTTTCTTCAGGTGCTTGACCACCGTATCCACGAAGTCGGTGACTATCTGCTCGCCCTGCTTCTTCGAGAACTTGTGTATCTCGGCGAGCTTGGCGGCGATATGCTTGGCGGTGAGTGTAGGCGTTGCGGGCTTGGCAGGCGCGGGCTTTGACATGGTGGAGACCCCGTTTGCTAGGAAAATTGGGCACTTCGAATGCGTCGAAACGCTGGCATATGCGATTCGACGGCTACTTAGCCATATCTGACGGGCATTTCTTTGCTATTGCCCCCCGGTGTCCCCACTTTTCCGGTGCAAAAGCAGGCTTTTCTGGCCGGAAGCCACCACTTCCAGCCGGTCGCGCAGGTCCTGGGGCAGCCTTGCCAGCATCGGGCCGGGGGCCACGAAATAGGCTTCGCTCGCCGGATCTTCGATCAGCCGGCGCGCCTCCTCGGGCGTGCGCGCAATCCGGGCCCGGAGCCTGGAGTAGAAATCGGCCGAATACGGTTTCTCGAAAAGGTAGACGAGCTCGTAGCGCGGCGACGGCTTCAGCCGCTCGTAGGCCATGACGATCCCGCGCTGGGTCGGCAGGCGCGGATTGTCGGGGGCGATCTCGATCGCGGCCACGAGCGCGATCACCACCGCCGGCGCGATGGCGGCGAGCGCCGGCACGCGATAGTCGCGGTCCTGGCCGATCGAGCGCAGCGCATGCGCGGCCAAGAGCGCGAACGCCGGCAAGCTCGTCGCCACATAGGTGAGCAGGATGTTGTGGGCGAACGTGAAGAAGACGAGCGGCGCCAGCGCCCAGCACACGAGATAGGCGAGCCACGGATCGCGCCCGAGCGGCGGAAACACCGCGGCGCGTTCGCTCTTCACCACGAGCGCGCGCACATAGACGAGCGACCACGGCAGCGTCGCAGCGAGCGCGAACAGCCAGATGGTGCCGATGGGGAAGACGCGGCCCATGCCGTAGAGGTCGCCCTTCCAGCCCGGCACCAGGTAGCGGGCGAAGTGCTCGCCGAAAATAAAATATTCGAGGAAGCCCGACGTCGCGCGCTCGGCGGCGATGTACCAGGGCAACGCGAGCAGGAGCGTGAGTGCGGTCCCGCCGAACCACGGCAAATTGCGCCAGGTCTCCTTCCACCGATTGTGCCAGGCGACCCAGACGGCGATGGAAAGCGCCGGCAGCACCACGCCCACCGGCCCCTTGGCGAGGAGCGCAACCCCGCAGCCGATGAAGAACAGATAGCCCCAGACGCGGCCGTGGCCTGCCGTCGCCTTCCAGTACGCGACCATGACGAGTGTCACGGCGACGGCGAGCGCGGGATCGGTCATCACCGCGCCGCCGAGATAGAAGGCGAGCGCCATGGAGGCGAGCGCCAGCGCCGCGGAGATGCCGAACAGGCGGTCGCGGGCGTCGGCGCCCATGCGATAGGCGAGTCCGATCCCGAGCGCGTAGGCGGCGAAGGAGGACAGCCGCGCGGCGAACTCGTTGACGCCGAACACGACGTAGGAAAGCGCGCTCGCCCAGGTGGAGAGCGGGGGCTTCGCCCAGAACGGCACGCCGGGCTCGATGAACGGCGTGATCCAGTCGCCGCCCGCGGCCATGCGCAGCGCGATCTCGGCGTAGCGCGCCTCGGTCTTGTCGAGGATGGGATAGAAGCCAAGCGTGACGAGCCGCACCGCCACCACCGCGACGAGCGCATAGAGGAGCGTCGCCGCCACCACGTTTTCGGGGCGGCCTTCGGGTTGCGGAGGATTCGGAGCTTGGCTCATCGGCGCTGGCGCGGCCATTTCGCCCGGTTCGCGCCGGAAATCAATCGTGGGCGCCGCCGGGCGCGGTTTCTTGACTTGAGCCCGGCCG
>DATNNN010000174.1:0-19271 GCA_035601815.1 Xanthobacteraceae bacterium
ATGCCGAAGAACGGCTTCTTCTCGGTGAGCGGCACCGAGCTCCACTCGATCTCGCGGCGGACGTAGTCGTTGGAATCGTTGGCGCTCATCGGCCCGCCGAACACGACGACGCCGGCGTGATGTTCCAGCGTGTCGGGCAACGGCTCGCCCAGCGCCGGCCGGCGCTTGTCGAGCGAGAATCCGCGCCGCAACAGCGCCTGGCCGATCCGGCCGGGGGTCGAATGCTCCTGATGAAGAATGACGAGGATCTGTTCGTTCATGGCAGCGCGTGTGTCGCCGACAACCGTATCCGATTTAGGGCGCCTTGCGACGATTTGCTTGCAGCGTGGCGACCATGGCGAGCAACATCGGGCGCGGCGTGAGACGCGTGGAGAATACGCCAACTTTGTTAACGAGACCCGGAATCACCACGCGCTTGCCGCGCTCGAAGCCGCGCCAGCCCGCTTCGGCGACGGCGGCGGCGCTCGTTTGCGGCAGCAACGACAGGCGCATGGCGCGGCCCGGATTGGCGCGCTCGGTGAAGCCCGTGGGCGTCGGTCCCGGGCAGAGCGCGGTGACGCGCACCCGGCCCTTCAGCTCATGGTGCAATGCTTCGGTGAAGAACAGCACGTATGCTTTGCTTGCATAGTAGGCATTCATCTGCGGCCCGGGCTGGAAGGCGGCGGTCGACGCGACGTTGAGCACACCGCCCCGCGCCGCCACGATCTCCGGCAGGAAACGAAGCGTGAGATCGGTCAGCGCGCGCACGTTGAGATCGACGACGCCGAGCTGAGCGGCGCGGTCGAGCGTGTGGGTCCGGCCCACGAGGCCGTAGCCGGCGTTGTTGACGATCTCCGACACCGACAACCGGCGCTTCTTCAGCCGCTCGGCAAGCCGATCGGCGGCGCCGGCGCGGCCGAGATCCATGGCGATCGTTTCCGGCCGCGCCTGCCCGTCGCGGGCGATCGCGTCGGCGACTTTTTTCAAGCCCTTCGCCGAGCGTGCTACCAGCACAAGCTTGCGCCCGGCCTTCGCCGCCAGATGCGCCAGCGCCTCGCCGATGCCGCCCGACGCGCCGGTGATTACCGTGACAGACTTAGCCATGCTCAGCTCTCCCTCTCGTCGCGCACCCGGCGGCGCAACTCGACGCGCTCGCGCGGAGACACGTTGAGCAATTCGGACGCGCGCCACACCACGTTGTCCTCGAACTCGCTGAGCTTGCCGTCCACATAGGCGACCTCGAACATCATCTCGATGATGCGCTTGCGGCCGTCGTCGTCCAGCGCGTGGTTGAGCACGCTGGTGAAATGATAGAGATCGACCGCCTTGCGGTCGGCCTCGAGGGCGGCCGCCACCAGCGTATCCGCCTCGTCGCGCTTGAGCTCGAAGCGGTCGACGAGCGTCTCCTTGATCTTCGTCCGCTCTTCGTCGTCGAAGTCCTGATCGAGCGTCGCCACATGCACCAGTAATGCCGCGGCGGCCAGGCGGTAGTCGCCGTCGGCAAAGGTGGCTGGATGGCGGCCGCCACCGGTGATCTCGGCTACGAAGTCGCTGATGGTGCGAAACATTGTCGCTCTCGTGCGGGACGCCTCACGCCAACCCGCCGGCTTCCTCCACGAAGCGGGCGACTTCCGCAACCCCCTGTCCGCTTTTCAGGTTGGTGAATAGAAAGGGCCGCGCCCCGCGCATGCGCTTGGCATCGCGATCCATGACCTCGAGTGAGGCCCCGACCAGCAGCGCGAGATCGATCTTGTTGATGACCAGAAGATCGGAGCGGGTGATGCCGGGTCCGCCTTTGCGCGGGATCTTGTCGCCGGCCGACACATCGATGACATAGACCGTGAGGTCGGCGAGTTCCGGCGAGAACGTGGCGGCAAGATTGTCGCCGCCGGATTCGATGAGGATCAGGTCGAGGCGTGGAAACTTGCCGCGCATCTCGGCGACGGCGGCGAGATTGATCGAGGCGTCCTCGCGGATCGCCGTGTGCGGGCAGCCGCCGGTCTCCACGCCGAGGATGCGCTCGGGCGCGAGCGCGCCGGCGCGGGTGAGAATCTCCGCGTCTTCCTTTGTATAGATGTCGTTAGTGATGGCGCAGAGATCGTAGCGGTCGCGGAAGCTTCGGCAGAGCGCCTCCATGAGCGCGGTCTTGCCCGAGCCCACGGGGCCGCCGATGCCGACGCGGAGCGGTCCGTTGCGGGTCATGAGCGGAAGAGCCGCGTGTACTGGGTTTCGTGGCGCATGGCGGCGATATCAGAACGGAGCGCCGCGCCACCGATATCGTCAAGAGAAGCTGCCGCCGCAAGCGCGGCCACTTGCTTCGCCGCCGGCACGAGCTTTGCCACGGCTTTCGTCCCATCGGTCTGGCCGAGCGGGATGAGCCGCACCGCGGCCGACACGAGATTGGTCATGAGCGCCACGAGATAGGCTTCGAGCGTCGATGCAAGCGCGAGCCCGTGGCCCGCGGCGGCGATCCCGACCGCCACTGGAAAGGCAATCTCCGTCTCGAAGGGTTTGGCGCGGTCGAGCGACGGCGACGGCCACGCGGCACGCACGGCAGCGAGGAAGGCGGCACCTTGCGCGAGCGTTTCCAGCTTACGTTCACGCGAAGGCGCGAGCGCCGCCGCCAATGCCGCCACCTCCGCGAGCTTCGCGTCGTCACCGCCGGTCACCGCCCGATGGGTCTGCGCCAACAGCACCGCGTCCGACCACGGACCGCCGTGATGCAGCAGGTCGTCAAGCCATTGTTCGAGGGACGCGGCGTCGCCCACGTCGCCCGCCTCCACCACCCACTCCAAGCCCTGGCTGTAGGCGAAGCTTCCAACCGGAAAGCTCGGCGACAGCCACACCAGGAGTGGCGTCACATCGCTGCTGCGCTCCCTAGCGGCCATGGCGATGCCCGTGCTGGTGATCGTGGCCGTGGTCGTGATCATGGTGATGCGCTTGCCGCCCATGCTCTTCATGGGCATAGGCGCCGGCTTCCGGATCGAACGGCGCCTCGATGCGCGCGACGCGACCGCCGAGCTTCGTCACCATTTCCTCCAGCACGTGATCGCGCCCGATGCGGATGCGATCGGGCAGAATCTGCGCCGGCACATGCCGGTTGCCGAGGTGCCAGGCGAGGCGCGCTAGCAGATGCGGCTCGCCGGTGATCTCCACGATGGGCTCCGCCGCCGCCACCACCCGCACGACGCGGCCGTCCTCGAGCTCGAGGCCGTCGCCGTCGCGGAGCAGCGTCGCATCGGAAAGATCGAGCAGAAAAACCGTATCGCCGGCGCCGCGCATAGCGACGCGGCGGCGATGGCGGCCGTCATGCGGCAGCTCGATCCTGTCCGCTTCCTTAGCGCGGTCCCACTTGCCGGCCGGCAAAACGCTGGTCGCGCGGATCATCGACTCGTCCGATCAGAACAGAAAGTAGCGTTGCGTCATTGGCAGGGATTGCGCCGGTTCGCACACCAGCAGCTCGCCGTCGGCACGCACCTCGTAGGTCTCCGGATCGACCTCGATCTTGGGTGTTGCATTGTTGTGGATCAGGTCCTTCTTGCCGATATGGCGGGTGTTCTCCACCGCCACCAAGTCCTTGGCAATACCCAGCTTTTTTTTCAGCCCGTCGCGCAACGCCGCCTTCGACACGAACACCACCGAGGACGCCGTGCGCGAGCGGCCGAAGGCCGCGAACATGGGGCGATAGTGCACCGGCTGCGGCGTCGGGATCGAGGCGTTGGGATCGCCCATCTGCGCCGCCACGATCGAGCCGCCCTTGATCACCATGTCCGGCTTCACCCCGAAGAATGCCGGCGACCACAATACGAGATCGGCGAGCTTGCCCTTCTCCACCGAGCCGATGTGCTTCGAAACGCCGTGGGTGATCGCCGGATTGATCGTGTATTTCGCCACGTAGCGCTTGGCGCGCAGGTTGTCGTTGCCGCGCTCGCCCGGCAGCGCGCCACGCTGGCGCTTCATCTTGTCGGCAGTCTGCCAGGTGCGGATGACCACTTCGCCGACGCGGCCCATGGCCTGGCTGTCCGACGACATCATGGAAAGCGCGCCAAGGTCGTGCAGGATGTCCTCGGCGGCGATCGTCTCGCGCCGGATGCGGCTCTCGGCAAATGCTAGGTCCTCGGCGATGCCCGCGTCCAGGTGATGGCAGACCATGAGCATGTCGAGATGCTCGTCGAGGGTGTTCACTGTGAAGGGCCGCGTCGGGTTCGTCGACGACGGCAACACGTTCTTCAGCCCCGCGACCTTGATGATGTCCGGCGCGTGGCCGCCGCCGGCGCCCTCGGTATGGAAGGCATGGATGGTACGGCCCTTGAAGGCGGCGATCGAATCCTCGACGAAGCCGGACTCGTTCAGCGTGTCGGTATGGATCATCACCTGCACGTCGAGCTTGTCGGCGACCGAAAGGCAGCAATCGATCGCGGCCGGCGTTGTGCCCCAATCTTCGTGAAGCTTGAGCGCACAGGCGCCGCCGCGCACCATTTCTTCAAGCGCGCCGGGCAGCGACGCGTTTCCTTTGCCGGATATGCCGAGATTGACCGGAAAATCGTCGAACGACTGGATCATCCGCCCGATATGCCAGGAACCCGGCGTGCAGGTGGTGGCGAGCGTGCCGTGAGCGGGACCGGTGCCGCCGCCGAGCATGGTGGTGACGCCGGACATCAACGCGTCGTCGATCTGCTGCGGCGAGATGAAATGAATGTGGCTGTCGAAGCCGCCGGCGGTGAGAATCTTGCCCTCGCCGGCGATCGCTTCGGTGCCCGGGCCGATGATGATGGTCACGTTCGGCTGGATGTCGGGGTTGCCGGCCTTGCCGATGGCGGCGATGCGGCCCTCCTTGATGCCCACATCGGCTTTCACGATCCCCCAATGGTCGAGGATCACCACGTTGGTGATGACCGTGTCGACCGCGCCCTTGGCGCGCATGACCTGGCTCTGGCCCATGCCGTCGCGGATGGTCTTGCCGCCGCCGAACTTCACCTCTTCGCCGTAGGTGGTGAAGTCCTTCTCCACCTCGATGAAGAGCTCGGTGTCGGCAAGCCGCACCTTGTCGCCAGTGGTGGGACCGAACATGTCGGCATAGGCGGCGCGCTGCATTTTCATGGCGTCAGAGCTTTCCCATGATCTCTTGGCGGAAGCCGTAGACCGCGCGCTTGCCGGCGAGCGCCACCAGCGTCACCTCGCGCTTCTGCCCCGGCTCGAAGCGCACCGCCGTGCCCGACGGAATGGCAAGCCGCATGCCCCGTGCTTTCTTGCGGTCGAACGCGAGCGCCGGATTGGTCTCGAAGAAATGATAGTGGCTGCCCACCTGAATCGGCCGGTCGCCGGTGTTCGCCACCATGAGCGTGATCGTCTTGCGGCCCCGGTTCAGCTCGATTTCCCCAGCCACCGCAATGACTTCGCCAGGCATCGCGCGCGTGGAGCCGCCCCGGATCGGCTCGTGCACCGTCACGAGCTTGGTGCCGTCGGGAAACGTCGCCTCCACCTGCACGTCGTGGATCATAGCGGCGACGCCGTCCATCACCTGCTCGGGCTTGAGCACGGTCGCGCCGAATTCCATCAGCTCGGCGACCGACCTGCCGTCGCGCGCGCCCTCCACCACCGCGTCGCAGATAAGCGCGATCGCTTCCGGATGGTTGAGCTTGACGCCGCGCTCGAGCCGCCGCCGCGCCACCACGGCGGCCATAGCGATGAGCAGCTTGTCTTTTTCCCGGGGCGTGAGGTTCATGGTTCTCTCCGGCTTTAGAGCAGATAGGCGCGCGGCGGCGGGCTGCCGATCGCAGAGAGCGCCGCAATGATCGCGCGCCGCAAGGTGAAGCCATCGCGAGCGATGAGGCGCGCGATCAGGACTCCGCCGAACGCGCTGGCCGCCGCTTCGATCTCCGAATCGAACGCCGCACGCAGCGCGTCCAACCCCGCCTCCGCGTCGCTTGCCACGCGCATGATCGTGGCGATGGCGGCGGCACCGTTGGCAACGGCGGGCCGTGCCAGAATTTTTTCCACCTCGCCTTCGATGCGCAGCGCGTCGGCGAACACGAGCTTGCCGCCGCGGCGGATGCGCCACTGGTCGCGCACGGAGCCGGCCTGCATGCGCTCGCCCATGGCGGCGCGGCCGAACACGATCGCCTCGCAGATGGTGAGGCGGGCATCCGCCGCCATGTCGACGTCGAGACGCCGTGCCAGGCGTGCCTGGTCGAACAAGATCGTCTCCTGCGGCAGCCAGTCGATTGAGGCGCGCGGTCCCGCCTTCAGGATGAGCGCGACGCGCGAAGGAGCGCCGGCGGCGCGATAGACTTTCTCCGCCGCCTGACTCGTGACCACGATTTCGGCACCGGCGGCGGCCTCGACCGAGACCGCGAGCCTGTCGCCGCCCACGATCCCGCCTGCGGTATTGAGCGTGATCGCTTCGAGCCGCTTGCCGGCACCCAGTCTGGGAAACCGCACGCGCAGCGGTCCGG
Source organism: Xanthobacteraceae bacterium (assembly GCA_035601815.1). Taxonomy (GTDB): domain Bacteria; phylum Pseudomonadota; class Alphaproteobacteria; order Rhizobiales; family Xanthobacteraceae; genus DATNNN01. The sequence goes on from DATNNN010000174.1 coordinate 6,435, forward strand.
CCTCGCCCACCTCGATCGCGCGCGTGCATCCGCCCGCCGCGCGCGCGACGAGCCGCAGCGATCCTTCGGTGCGCAGCGACGGCAGCTTTACCCGGCGCGCGGCCTCAGAGAGAGAGACGTTGACGAACATCGGTCGTCTGCATGGTGGCGCGATCGCCAGTGAGGATGAACGTGCCCCGTTCCATCACCGCGAACTCGTCGGCCAGCTCCTGGGCGAAGTCGAAATACTGCTCCACCAGCAGGATCGCGATATCGCCGCGGTCGCGCAAGTACCGAATGGCGAATCCGATGTCCTTGATGATCGAGGGCTGGATGCCCTCGGTGGGCTCATCCAGCACCAGGAGCCGCGGGCGGGTAACCAGCGCCCGGGCAATGGCAAGCTGCTGCTGCTGCCCGCCGGACAGGTCGCCGCCGCGCCGGCGCAGCATGTTCTTCAGGACCGGAAACAGCGAAAAGACATCTTCCGGCACGAAGCGATCGGTGGGCTTCAGCGGCGCGAACCCGGTCTGGAGATTCTCTTCCACCGTGAGCAACGGGAAGATCTCGCGGCCCTGGGGCACGTAGCCGACGCCCAGGCGCGCCCGCTCGAACGGCGCCAGCGTCGTGAGATCGTGGCCGTTGAGCCTGATCTCGCCCTTGGCGATCGGTTGCTGGCCGACGATGGCGCGCAACAGACTCGTCTTGCCGACGCCGTTCCGGCCGAGCACGCAGGTAACACTGCCGGGCTTCACGGTGAGCGAAATGCCGCGCAGCGCCTGGGCGGCGCCGTAGTAGAGGTCGATGTTCGCGACTTCCAGCATCTAGCGGCCCAGATAGACTTCGATCACGCGCTCGTCGGCGCTCACCTGGTCCAGCGAACCCTCGGCGAGCACCGACCCCTCGTGCAGCACGGTCACCCGCACGCCAAGCTCGCGCACGAAGCTCATGTCGTGCTCCACCACGACGACGGTACGGTCGCGCTGGATTTCCTTGAGGAGCTCGGCGGTCTGGTGCGTTTCCGCGTCGGTCATGCCGGCGGCTGGCTCGTCGACCAGGAGCAGCCTTGGCTCCTGAGCGAGCAGCATGCCGATTTCGAGCCACTGCTTCTGCCCGTGCGACAGGCCGCCGGCGAGCCGCCCGCGATGGTCGCCCAGGCGCACGGTGGAAAGAATCTCCTCGATGCGCGCGCGCTCCCGTTCGCCCTCGCGCCAGAACGGCGCGGTCGTGGCGCGGCGGTCGCCGGCGAGTGCGAGGCGCAAATTATCGAGCACGGTGTGATGCTCGAACACGGTGGGCTTCTGGAACTTGCGGCCGATGCCGAGGGTGGCGATCTGGGTCTCGTCGAGCTTGGTGAGATCCACGTCGCCGGCGAACAACACGTCGCCCTCGTCCGGCCGCGTCTTGCCGGTGATCACGTCCATCATGGTGGTCTTGCCGGCGCCGTTCGGGCCGATGATCGCGCGCATCTCGCCCGGCGCCACCACCAGCGACAGGCCGTTCAGCGCCTTGAAGCCGTCGAAGGAGACGGTGACGCCGTCGAGATAGAGAAGCGAGCCGCGCGTCTTGGACATGGCGTCACTCGGCAGGTTTGCCGACGGCCGCGCCGGCGATGCCGTTCGCCTGGCTCGGTCGGTCGGCCCGCCGCAACCAGTCCCCGAGGGTGCCGACGATGCCCTTGGGGAACAGGAGTGTTACCAGGATGAACAGGGCGCCGAGCGCGAACAACCAGTAGGGCGCGAGTATCCCCGTGGTGAAATAGGTCTTGGCGTAGTTCACCGCGACGGCGCCGAGCGCCGCTCCCACCAGCGTGCCACGGCCGCCGACCGCGACCCAGACGATGATCTCGATGGAGTTCGCCGGCGAGAATTCGCTCGGGTTGATGATGCCGACCTGCGGCACGTAGAGCGCGCCGGCGATGCCGGCCAGCACCGCCGAGACGACAAAGGCGAGGAGCTTGTAGTTCTCCACCCGGTAGCCGAGGAAGCGCGCGCGCGGTTCCTCGTCGCGCACCGCGACGAGCACCATGCCGAACTTCGACGTCACCAGCCAGCGACAGAGCAGATAGCCGAGCGCCAGCGCGAGCGCCGAGATCGAGAATAGTGCTGCACGCGTCGTCGGCGCCTGAATGTTGAAGCCGAGAATATCCTTGAAATCGGTGAGGCCGTTGTTGCCGCCGAAGCCAAAGTTGTTGCGGAAGAAGCCGAGCATCAGCGCGAAGGTCAGCGCCTGCGTGATGATGGAGAGATAGACGCCGGTGACGCGCGAGCGGAAGGCGAACCAGCCGAACACGAAGGCGAGAAGCCCCGGCACCAGCATCACCATCAGAATGGCATAGGCGAAGTAGTCGAAGCCGTACCAGTAAAACGGCAGCTCCTTCCAATTGAGGAACACCATGAAGTCCGGGAGCATGGCGTTGCCGTAGACGCCGCGCGAGCCGATCTGGCGCATCAGGTACATGCCCATGGCGTAACCGCCGAGCGCGAAGAAGGCGCCGTGGCCGAGCGAAAGGATACCGCAGTAGCCCCAGATCAGGTCGACGGCGAGTGCCAGCAGCGCGAAGCAGAGGTATTTACCGATCAACGGCACCCAGTGCGACGGCAGATGCAACGGCGACGACGGCGGCAGCGCCAGGTTCGCGATCGGCACCAGTACCGCGGCCGCGAGCACAACGACGAGGAATATGACGCCGCGCGCGTCCAGTCCCAACAGCGTCCGCCTCATGCCTCGACCGCCCGGCCCCGGAGTGCGAACAGCCCTCGCGGACGCTTCTGGATGAACAGGATCACGAGCACCAGGAAGGCGATCTTGCCGAGCACGGCACCGGCGAAGGGCTCGAGCAGCTTATTGGCGATGCCGAGCGTAAGCGCCCCCACCAGCGTGCCGAACAGGTTGCCGACGCCGCCGAACACCACAACCAGGAAGCTATCGATGATGTAGCCCTGCCCCAGGTTCGGCGACACGTTGTCGATCTGCGACAGCGCCACCCCCGCCATGCCGGCAATGCCGGAGCCGAGACCGAACGTTAGTGCGTCGACCCTGTTGGTGCGGATTCCCATGGAGGCGGCCATCGGCCGGTTTTGCGTCACCGCGCGCATTTCCATTCCGAAGCGCGTGAAGCGCAACACGAACAAGAGCGCCAGGAACACGCCGAGGGAAAACACCACGATCCACAAGCGCCCGTAGGTGATCGTGAGCTGGCCCACTTCGAAGGATCCGGACATCCACGACGGCGCGCCCACCTCGCGGTTGTTGGCGCCGTACCAGGTGCGCACCGCCTGCTGCAGGATCAGCGACAGTCCCCAGGTGGCGAGCAGCGTTTCGAGCGCCCGGCCATAGAGGAAGCGGATGATGCAGCGCTCCACCAGCACGCCCACGGCACCTGCCACCAGGAAGGCGAGCGGCACGGCGATGGCGAGCGACCAATCGAACAAGGCCGGGTTGTATTCGCGGATCCATTCCTGCACCTGGAAAGTGACGAAGGCGCCGAGCATGACCATCTCGCCATGCGCCATGTTGATGACGCCCATGACGCCGAAGGTGATCGCGAGCCCGATCGCCGCCAGCAGCAGCACCGAGCCGAGCGAGACGCCGTACCAGACGTTCTGACCGAAATCCCAGAACACAAGCCCGCGCTCGACCGAGGCGATGGCGGCATCGGCGGCGCGCTTCAGCGCCGGCGGCGCGTCCGCCGGCAGCGAGCGAAGCAGCGACATGGAATCCTGATCGCCGCGCGCGGCGAGCACCGCCACGGCCTCGATGCGCTGCGCTTCCGGCGCATCCGCCTTGAGGAAGAGGATCGCGGCGCGCGCCTCGGCAAGCGCCCGCTTGATGCGCGGATCGGTTTCCTTGGCGAGTGCCGCTTCCACCGCAGGGAGCGCGCTCGCGTCGCGCGACTTGAACACCGCCTGCGCCGCGTCGAAGCGCGTGGCCGAATTGGAGGAAAGGAGCGTGAGCGAGCCCAGCGCCGCCTCCAGCGCCCGGCGGACACGGTTGTTGAGGCGCACCGGCTTGAGGTCGTCGGGTGCCGCGCCCTGCAGCGCCTTGCCGGTCAGCGGATCGAGCAGCGTGCCCGACTTGTCACGGATGACGACGAGCTTCGCTTCGTTGAACAGGAGCCGGCCCTCGGCAAGGGCGCTGATAACGGAGACCGCTTGGGCGTGGCCGCTTGCCGTCACCGCCTCGATGCCGTCGATCGTCTCCGTGTAGTCGTCGGCGGCGAACTTCGCCAATGCGTCGCTGAACGCCTCGGCGCGCGACGGCGTCGCGGCCGCAAGGACGGCCGCGAATGCAGCGAGCGCAAAGAATAGGATGGCGAGGCGACGCATGGGTATCGACCCGCGTGGGGAGCTATGGGACCCGGCGGAAGGTAGGAGCCTCCCGCCGGGTGAGTTCTAGATCAAGCCCCGCGGAACCGGCTCACTTGGCCGCCTGACCGCCGCACTTCTTGGTCACCGTGTTGTAATTCCCGCAGTTGATCGGCGCGCGCCAATCGCCGATCAGATCCTTCGACTCGGGAATATACGGCGACCAGGCTTCGCCGGGGACGAGGCCGGAGGTTTTCCACACTACGTCGAACTGGCCGTCGGCCTTGATCTCGCCGATGAACACCGGCTTCGTGATGTGGTGGTTGGGCAGCATCTCCGAGATGCCGCCGGTGAGGTTCGGCACCTTCACGCCGACGACGGCCGCGATCACCTTATCGGGGTCCGTGGTGCCGGCGCTCTTCACCGCCTCGACCCACATGGCAAACCCGATCACGTGCGCTTCCATCGGATCGTTGGTGACGCGCTTCGGATTCTTGATGAAGGTCTTCCACTTAGCGATGAACTCGGCGTTCTTCGGATCCTTGATCGACTGGAAGTAGTTCCAGGCGGCGAGATGGCCGAGCAAGGGCTTGGTGTCGATGCCGGCGAGCTCTTCTTCGCCCACCGAGAACGCCACCACTGGGATGTCGGTCGCCTTGATGCCCTGGTTGCCGAGCTCCTTATAGAACGGCACGTTGGCGTCGCCGTTGATGGTGGACACCACCGCGGTCTTCTTGCCCGCCGAGCCGAACTTCTTGATCTCGGCGACGATGGTCTGGAAGTCGGAATGGCCGAACGGCGTGTAGTTGATCATGATGTCGGCGTCGGCCACGCCCTTCGACTTCAGGTACGACTCGAGAATCTTGTTGGTGGTACGCGGGTAGACGTAGTCGGTGCCGGCGAGCACCCAGCGCTGCACCTTCTCTTCCTTGGCAAGATAATCGACTGCCGGGATCGCCTGCTGGTTCGGCGCGGCGCCCGTGTAGAACACGTTGCGCTCGCTCTCCTCGCCTTCGTACTGCACCGGATAGAACAGGATCGAGTTCAGCTCCTTGAATACCGGCAGCACGGACTTGCGCGACACCGAGGTCCAGCAGCCGAACACGGCGGCGACTTTGTCCTTGGAGATGAGCTCGCGCGCCTTCTCGGCGAACAGCGGCCAGTTCGAAGCCGGATCGACGACAACCGCCTCGAGCTTCTTGCCGAGCAGTCCGCCCTTCTTGTTCTGCTCGTCGATGAGCATGAGCATCACGTCTTTCAGCGTGGTCTCGCTGATCGCCATGGTGCCGGAGAGCGAATGCAGGATGCCGACCTTGATGGTTTCCTGTGCCGATGCGGGTGCGGCCGAAAGCGCGAGCGTGACGGCCGCGGCGCCGAGCACGCTTCGCAAGGCGGGCCGTGCCGCCTTCGAGAATGTCTTGAACATGGTTTTTGAGTCCCCTGTAGCTACGGTTTGACGCGCGCGCGCGACCGCAGCGCCGCGCGCTGCCCTAATGGCTGCAACGCACATGCCAGCCGAAAAACCGTTATGTTTTCAGCACGTGAGGTAGGCACTGCCTAATTTATAGGCGACGCGATTAAACCTGATTACTTTGTAATCAGGAATTCAACAGGACCAGCGCGACCCCGGCAGCGGCGATCGACGCGCCCGAGGCGCGCAGCAACAGCTCGCGCTTGGCGAGCCGCGCGAAGCCGAGCCCCGAGAACACGCCCGCTCCATGAATGAGCGCCGTCGCCACCGCAAAGCCGAGGACGTAACTCGTGACCGCCGCGTCCTGCGGTATCTCGGCGCCGTGGGCGTGGCCATGGAAGATCGCGAACGCGCCCACAAGCGCCATCGCGAGGATCACCGGCATGCCAAGCGCGAAGGCGACCGGCAGCGCGATGGCGACGACCGAAAGGCCGATGGCGTGTTCCACGCCCGGGAGCGACAGACCGGCAATGCCGGCGAACGCGCCGATAATCATCATGATCACGAAGGCGCCTGGCACGAGCCATAGCGCCCGGCCGCCGAGCTGTGCGGCCAGAAGGCCCACGGCGAACATGGCGAGCAGATGATCGAGCCCGCCGAGCGGATGCCAAAAGCCGTCAGAGAAGCCGAACGCCGCACCCGCGCCGGTGTGCGCCAAGGCAGCCGTGGGAAACAGAACAAGAAGCGCGGCGGCGAGGAAGTTGCGCAACATCGGGGCGGCTCCGTGCGGGCGAGGACGGTATCGACGCTACTTGCAACGAACCTGCCAGAATTGGTGCCGCAAGAGGGATTCGAACCCCCGACCCCCGCATTACGAATGCGGTGCTCTACCAGCTGAGCTATTGCGGCCTTGCGGCGGTGATTGCCGGGCTCTCTCGTAGCTTCAAGGAGCCGGGCCCGCAAGCCATTCAAACAGGCGAAAACGCCGGCGGCGCGCGGGCTCGCCGAGCTCGGGGCCGGGATCGTCCGGCAACGGCGCCTCGGCGACGATCGGCGCGGGTTTGGCGGCAGTGTCACGGGGTCCGTTGTCGGGCGCGCGCCCGGCCTTCTCCAGGGGCACCAGCGTGCCCGCGCCGGACGGCCCGCCCATGTGCTCCAGCAATGGCCCGCCTCCGGCCGCCGCCGGCACCATCCACTGGAAGGCGTCGAGCTTGCCCGTCACCGGCGAAACCGGGAGCCATCGCTCCGACACGTAGCCGTCGGCGACCCAGGCCGGATCGCGCTTGGCGCGCACCGCCCGCGCCGTCCATTCGCGCGCCTTGCCCTGGTCGCCGTGCTCGCTCGCCTCGATCTCGGCCATGAGCAGGCACGCACGCCGCGTCGGATCAACGACGAGCGGCGCGAGCGCGCCCCGCGCCTGATCGAAATCGTGCGCCTCGAGCGCGGCCCGCGCCACCGCGAGCGCGCCCTCGGGATGCCCGGGCACCTTCTTCGCGAGAGCCTTCGCCCGTTTCAGGCGGTCGCGTGCCGCATCGCCGGAACGAAGATCGATGTACACGTCGGCGAGATCGGGATGCGGCCCCGCCATCCATGCCTTCTCCACCGCGCGCGTAGCGCGGCGCAGTTCGCCGGCATTGCCCCTGAGCCGACCGGCAAGCGCCGCGGCCGGCACCAGCGTCGGCGCGAGCTTTGCCGCTTCGCGCGCCGCTTCCCGCGCCTCGCCGGCGCGCGTCTCCTCGATCGCTTCCGCGCGCGCAGTCAACAAGACTGCGCGGCGACGGCGGTGCGTCGCCTTGTCGATCTGTCCGGCCTTGAACTGCCGCCCCAGCGTCGCCAACGCACCCTGCCAATCGCCTGCTAAACACTGGAATTCGAGCTTGGCGTCGGCGGCCCACGGCAGCGCCGGATCCGTCTCTGCCGCCTCCTCGGCGAAGGCCCGCGCCGCCGGTGCATCGGCGCGCCGGCGCGCTTCCACATAGAGCCCGCGCAACCCGAGCACCTTCGTCTCCGGCCGCGCCAGCATGGCGCGAAATTCCTGTTCGGCGCGGGCGCCGTCGCCGCCGAGTTGCGCCGCCTGGGCGGCGAGCAGCAGCGTCAACGGCTCTTCGCCGATCAAGGCGCGCGCTTCGCCCGCCGAACGCTGCGCCAACGCCAGGTTGCCCGCGCCGACGGCGATCATGCCCTGCGACAGCGCGCGCCAGCCGCGCCGGTGGCGGCGCTCCCGCAGGAACATGCTGACGAGATCGGGGACATGCAGAACGAAGCGGATCGCCGACCATAGAAAGATCGCGACCACGATGGTGGCGGCAAGCGCGATGCCGGCGACGGCCAGCGACGTGGAAATTTGCCAGCCCTGCCAGGTGAGCACGACCTCACCCGGCCGATCCGCCACCCACGCCGCTCCGAAAGCAAGCAAGGCGACAAAGGCAAAAAACAGGATGATGCGGATCACGGCCGCCCGGCCTCCGCGGCAAGCGAAGCGAGCGAGGCGGCGATCAGCGTTTTCAGCGCTACGTCCGCGTCACGGCGCAGCCTTGCGGTCTTGAGCCACTCGCCGGCGGCTCCCTCGGCGAGCGCCGGCGATTTGCCCGCCGCGTCGATCGCCCCGGCGAGATCGCCGCGCTCAAGCCGCGCCTGCATGCGCGCCACCACCGACGCGAGATCATCGCCGGCGGGCTCTTCGCCCACGCGCCGCACGTCGACGAGATTGCCGGCACTGTGCGCGAGACGATCGAAAAACCCGCCCGCAGGCACCGACGCACGCGTGAGCTGCGGTGCAAGCTCGGAGAAGCGGCGCGCCAGCGCCATAGTCGTCGGCAATCCGCTGGCGGCTGCGGGCGCAAGCGCGGCGAGCGGTGCCGCGCGCTCGGCCAGCAGCACCCGTAGGGCGGCGAGCTCCGCCGTGAAAGGCGCGCCCGCAGCGAGCGCATCGCGCAGCAGGTTGAGCGCGACGATCTCGCCGGCGAGCGTGGGCGAGACCGTGGCGCGGCTCGCCGCGGCGAGATTGGCGAGCCGCTCCTCGATGAGGCGCAGCCGCTCGGCCGTCTCCTTGCGCAGCGTCTCAAGCTGCGCCTCGATTGCACCGAGGCGCACGGCGAGCGGCGCGATATCCGGCGGTGGCGCGCGGCGCTCGACCGTGACGAGCCGCCGCTCTATGTCGGCGAGCGATGCGGTTACACGATCCATTCGCTCGCCGAGCGTCACGGCCGTCCCATCCGCCGGCCGGGCAGCGAGCGCCTCAACCCGCGCGTTGAGCTGGGCGACATCACCCGCGAGCTTGGCGAGGCGCGTATCGGCGCCGCGCTCGAAGAGGAGAACAACCGACACCGCAATAAGCGCGCCGGCCAGCGCCGCGACGGCGATGGACGCCGCGAAGCGCACGGCTGTCCGATCGAAGACGCCGAACCAGGCCTTGCCCGGCACAGGGCGTCCCGGCTCGGGCGTCCGTTCGGGTTTGGGCGCAGCGGCCGGCTCAGGCTCCGATGCGCGCACCGCCTGCGGCGGCTCGATCTCGGTGGCGGCGAGCTCGATCACCGGCGGCTTGCCGCGCCGGCGCTTGGGCGGCGATCCGTCGTCCTTGCCGTGGTCGTCCTTCGCCATGCCGTTCCTCGTCCTGGCAAGCCTTATAGAAGCCCACGACGGACCTGCAACGGCGCCAAGCATTGCGCGCTCGGCCACTGCGATGGTAGGGCCCGAGAGCCTAAATCCGCCTATTCCGGGCTATCGCCAATCATGCTCGTTCTCGGCATCGAGACCACCTGTGACGAGACCGCCGCGGCGGTCGTTCATCGCGCCGACGACGGCACCGGTGAGATTCGCTCAAACGTGGTGCGCTCGCAGCTCGAGCAGCATAAGCCCTACGGCGGCGTGGTGCCGGAGATCGCGGCACGCGCCCACGTGGAGATGATCGACCATGTCATCCGCGCCGCCATGGAGGAAGCGGACCTGCGCTTCCCCGATCTCGATGGCGTGGCGGCGGCGGCAGGCCCCGGCCTCATCGGCGGTGTCATCGTCGGTCTCACCACCGCCAAGGCAATTGCCCTCGTGGAGCGCAAGCCGCTCATCGCCGTCAACCACTTGGAAGCGCACGCGCTCACCGCCCGGCTCACCGATCGGCTCGCCTTTCCTTATCTCCTGCTCTTGATGTCCGGCGGCCACACCCAGCTCGTCTCGGTGGAGGACGTCGGCGTCTATCACAAGATCGGCGGCACCGTTGACGACGCGATCGGCGAGGCGTTCGACAAGACGGCAAAGATGCTCGGTCTGCCCTATCCCGGCGGCCCCGAGGTGGAGGAAGCGGCGCGGCACGGCGATCCGGCGCGCTTCGCGTTGCCGCGGCCCATGCTCGGCCGGCCTGAGCCCGACTTCTCGCTCTCCGGCTTGAAGACCGCCGTGCGGATGGAAGCCGAGCGTATCTCGCCCCTGTCCGACCAGGACGTGGCCGACCTGTGCGCCAGCTTCCAGGCGGCGATCGTCGATGTGGTCCTCGATCGCCTCGAGACCGCCCTCGACATGCTGCAGGAGACCGCCTCGCGCCCGACCGCGATCGTGGCGGCCGGCGGCGTCGCCGCCAACCAGCGGCTGCGCGACGCGCTGGACGCCGCCGCCACGCTCGCCGGTTCGAAGCTCATCGTGCCGCCGGCCGAGCTCTGCACCGACAACGGCGCGATGATCGCCTGGGCGGGCGCCGAGCGGCTCGCCCGCGGCATGGTCGACGGCCTCGACGCCCGGGCGCGGGCGCGCTGGCCGCTCGTGACCGAGGCCGCATGAATTCATTCGAGCGCATCGGAGTGATCGGTGCCGGCGCCTGGGGCACCGCACTCGCCAACGTGGCGGCGCGCGCCGGCCATCGCGTGACGCTCTACGACAGCGATCCGGCGGTGATCGCGGCGATCGAAAAGTCCCGCAGCAACCCGCGCCTTCCCGGCATCGAGGTTCACCGCGGCATCGCGGTCGCGCGCGCGCTCAAGGATGCCGCCGACGCCGACGCGCTGCTCCTCGTGGTGCCGACCCAGGTGGTGCGTGCGGCCGCCGACGCGCTGGCCCCGCACGCCGCGCCGGGCCTACCCATCGTCGCCTGCGCCAAGGGCATCGAACGCGGCAGCGGTAAGTTCGTGACCGAGATTCTCACCGAACGCGTTCCCGCCGCGACGCCGGCGATTCTATCCGGCCCGAGCTTCGCCGCCGACGTGGCCAAGGGCCTGCCCACGGCGGTGACGCTTGCCGCCGCCGACGAGGCGCTCGCCGCGGCACTTGCCGAAGCGCTGAGCTCGCAAAGCTTCCGCGTCTATCACGCCACCGACGTGCGCGGGGTCGAGATCGGGGGTGCTGCCAAGAACGTGCTGGCAATCGCCGCCGGGATCGTAGTGGGCCGCGGCCTCGGCGCCAGCGCCCAGGCGGCGCTCGTCACCCGCGGCTTCGCCGAGCTCATGCGCTTCGGCCGGGCGCTCGGCGCCAAGCCCGAGACGCTGACCGGCCTCTCCGGCCTCGGCGATCTGGTGCTCACCTGCTCGTCGCCGCAGTCGCGCAATTTCGCCTTCGGCCTCGCGCTGGGGCGGCGCGAGAAGCGGGCCGCGGGCGAAGGCCCGCTCGCCGAGGGCGCCTTCACCGCCGCGATCCTGGTGGAAACCGCACGCAAGAAGTCCGTAGAGATGCCCATTTGCGAGGCGGTCGACGCCGTGCTCGCTGGCCGCCTCGGCGTCGACGACGCGATCGCCCGTCTCCTGGCGCGGCCGCGCAAGGCTGAGATTTGATTTTCGACTTCTCGCGGCACATGCTTGGGGCATGGCCCATTGGCTTCTCAAGACCGAACCGTCGACCTGGTCGTGGGACGATCAGGTGAAGGCCGGCGCCAAAGGCGCCGCCTGGGACGGCGTGCGCAATTATGTCGCGCGGAAGAACCTCAAGGCGATGAAGAAAGGCGATCGCGCGTTCTTCTACCATTCGGGCGACGATAAACAGGTCGTTGGCGTCGTAGAAGTAACCCGCGAATATCGGCCGGATCCGTCAGACGACACCGGCGTGTTCGGCCTCGTCGACGTGAAGGCGAGGAACGCGCTGACGAAACCGGTGACGCTCGCCGCCTGCCGGGCGGAGCCGCGCCTGAAGAAAATGGCACTCAATCAATATTCCCGGCTGTCGGTGCAACCGGTGACCGACGCGGAATGGAAGATCGTCTGCGCGCTCGGCGACACCAAGAGCGCCTGAACAGGGAGGAACGAATGGCGTTCGCTGGGCTGAACTACTGGGCGATCCTGATCGGCGCGCTCGCCGCGTGGGCGTTCGGTGCGTTCTATTACATGATCCTGTCGCGGCCGTGGCTCGCTGCGCAAGGCAAGACGCCGGAAGAATTCCAGGCGGCGCAAGTGGGACCGCGCGGGGCAAAATTCTACGCGCCGTTCGTCATCTCTTTCGTGGCGGAAGTGATTATGGGCTGGATGCTGGCCGGCATCATGTTGCACATCGGGGCGATGACGGTGCGCGGCGGACTGATCTCGGCGGGCTTCGTCTGGTTCGGGTTCGTGCTCACCACCATGACCGTGAACAACGCCTTCAGCATGCGGCGACCGCTGCTCACGGTGATCGACGCCGTGCATTGGCTCGGCGCTCTCCTCATCATCGGCGCCGTGATCGGGGCCTTCGCCAGCTAGCGAACGGGCCGGACCAAAGTCGCAGTCCTTTCTCCTTGTCGGATCAAGGGCATCGCGCATAATCTACGCCGAGCGACAAGCCCGGCGGCAAGCCGGCGGACGCGTTGGGGAGGGGTTCGATGTCGGAGAAGATCTACGACGTTCCGGCCGCATGGAAGAAGCGCGCCTATGTTGATGAGGCAAAGTACAAGGAGATGTACGCGCGCTCGGTGAAGGACCCGAACGCGTTCTGGGCCGCTGAAGCCAAGCGCATCCACTGGTTCAAGCCCTTCACCAAGGTGAAGAACACTTCGTTCGGACCGGGCAGCGTCTCGATCAAGTGGTTCGAGGACGGCACCACCAACTGCGCCTACAATTGCATCGACCGCCATCTGGAGAAGCGCGGCGGCCAGGTCGCGATCATCTGGGAAGGCGACGATCCCAAGGACGACAAGAAGATCACCTACAAAGAGCTGCACGCCGAGGTGTGCCGCTTCGCCAACGTGCTGAAAGC
>DATNNN010000175.1:0-6901 GCA_035601815.1 Xanthobacteraceae bacterium
GCAACTACAACATTCTGACGTCAGGCGGTGTCACCAACCCGAACCTGAGCGGCATCGGGCTCACCGCCACCGGCGGGTTCAGCGGCTCGGCCATTCCCGTCACCTTCACCGGCACCGGCATCGCCTGTCCGTCGATCTGCAGCGCGAGCGTCGACGGCTTCATTGCCGGCAACTTCGCAACGCACCTTGGCATCGTCTACCAGTTCGGCAGTGCGAGCGCGCCGACCAAGATGGTCACCGGCGCTGGCGCATTCGGGAGGTCGTTCCCGTGAGCATGCGGCACCTCTCGGTAATTCTCCTCGCTTCGGCGATCGGGCTCTCGGCCGCGCACGCGGCGCCCGCGCCCGACAGCGCCGCGATCATTTCGGAGGCGAGCGCGCTGCTGAAGGCGCACCGTGCCAAGGAAGCGGTAGTCAAGCTCGCGCCGTTCGCCGCCGCCCGGGCGGGCGACCCGGCTTTCGAGCTGCCCTACGGTCTCGCGCTCTTGGAAAGCGACCGGGGACGCGAGGCCGCCGACGCCTTCCGCCGCGTGCTGGCGAAACAGGCGGATCACATCTTCGCCCGCGCCTATCTCGGCCGGGCGCTGGTCACCCTCGGGGCCTTCCAGGAGGCCCGCCGGGAGATGACGGCATTGCGCGACCGGCCGAATCTCCCGGCCGATGTGAAGAAGGTCGTTGTCCGCAACATCGCCATGATCGACAAGGCGCTGCGCAACGCCGAAGCGCTGGCCGCCGAAGCCTCCCGCGCCGGCCCGCCGGCGAGCGAGGCGGATCGGGCGAAGGTGGTTTCCGCCGCCGATCTCCTGCGCAGCCGACGCGCACCCGAGGCGCTGGCACTGCTTGAGCCGCTGGCGCCGCGCCTCGCTGGCAATCCGGACTTCGACTACGTCTATGGCGTGGCCCTCATCGACGCCGGCCGGCCGGCCGAGGCGGTGCCGGTGCTCGGCCGCGCGATAAAGGCACGGCCGGACTTCCACGTGGCGCGCGCCGAGCTCGGCCGCGCGCTCGCCGGCACCGGTGATCTCGCCGGCGCCCGGCGCGAGTTCGATTTGGTGCGCGACGTCGCGGAGCTGCCGGAAGCCGCGCGCGCCGCCATGGGCCGCCAGGTCAGGGCGATCGACCAGATCGCCGCGGCGCAGACCAAGACGCGGGTGAACGGCTTCGTCGAGATGGCGTTCGGCTACGACAACAACGTCAACAACGGCCCCAGCACCAACTCGCTCGTCATCCCGGCGCTCGCCTTCTTCGGCCCCGCCACGCTGAATCCGGCGGCAATGCCGAAGGCGGCGGGCTTCGCCAGCCTCACCGGCGGTCTCAGCATCGCCCATCCGCTGTCGAGCGACACCGCGCTCTTCGTCAATCTCGTCGGCACCGGCTACTCGCTGTTCCAGCACGACGAGTTCCGCACCACGATCGGCGGCGGCGAAGCCGGCATTGCCCGTCAGGTGCCGGGCCTCGGCGTCTTCTCGCTCGCCGGCATCGGCCAGACCTTCGCCATCGGCGGCAACATCTACCGCAACATCTACGGCGTCGCCGGCCAGTGGCGCCAGACCTTCGACGGGGTGTGGAACACGAGCCTGGCGCTGAGCTGGCTCGCCCTGCAATATCCGAGCATTCCCCAGCAGGATGCCGACCGCGTCACGCTCGCCGGCACCCTGAGCCGCAAGTACGACATGATGTTCATGCCCGTGGTCACGGTCGGCGTCTCCGGCGGCATCGAGAAGGTACGCGACCCGGCCGCCGACTTCCTCACCTTCGATTTCATCAACGTCCGCCTCGCAATCGAATCGACCCTCATGCCCGGGGTCGTCGCCTTCGCGCAAGCGAGCTACGAGGCGCGCCGCTACGTCGCCGACTATCCGCTGTTCTTCTATCGCCGCGCCGACGATGTGTTCGAGTTCGTCGGCGGCTTTGACTTCATGGTGGCCGAGGGCCTTTATATCCGGCCGTCGGTGCGTTACATCCAGATCTGGTCCAACGTCGACCTCTACGACACCCGCCGCACCGTCACCCAGGTCGCAGCGCGACGGCAGTTCTGACCGACGGCGGCGCTATCCGGGCACTGGAACTTCCCCCATTTTTATTGCATCCTGTGCGGGTACCGCGCATCGGGACAATCACGCGGCGCATGCCGTCCGTGCTGGTCGCGACCGTTCGCCGGTGACATGTGTGCTGGGGGCCCCATGCTCGTTGTCGACGCCCGGAGAATCTTTCTCCCGCTGTTGGCGCTGGCATGGTTGGCGCCCGCTACGGCCTCGGCGCAGTCGAACCTGAGCCCGGCGTTCGCCGCCGACAACGAGCGCTACAAGATGTCCGTGCCCTTGGGCGCGCTCGGTCCCGGGCTCACCGGCTCAGAGCGCGTCGGCCGCGAAATCTGGCTCTTCGCCACCGCCGACAACGACCGCTTCTACACCTACTCGTTCCCGCAGCGGCTCGGGGCCGCCATCGACTGGTTCAAGATTCTCGCCGCCAAGAATCGCGGCGACCTGTTCCAGGGCTGGGGCGCCATTCCCGATCCCGATTGCTGCGTGCCCGGCGCGCCCAACTGTCCGGCGAAGAGTCTCGAGGAAACCTACGGCTTCCCCTGGTGCCCGGGCGACACGGAGCTGCTCAAGTTCGTCGGCAAGGAGGGCTACAAGGATCCCGCCTGCGAGCTGAAGGACGGTCCGTTCAACGCCAACACCCCGCACGGCGTGAAGGACCAGCGGCAGAGCGCCTGCGACCTGAAGTTCGGCACCTCCACCGGCGCGCTCGGCTTGCGCAAGTTCCCCAACCCGCGCTTCGACGCGGAGAAATGGAAAAAGCTCAACGGCTCGCTCGCCACCTGGGAGGGCTACGGCAAGTTTCTCTCCAGCGACAAGACCGACGGCGACTCCCGCACCAACCGCCTGTTCGACGGCGCGATCGAGCCGCCGTTCCGCATCGGCATGGCCTGCGCCGCCTGCCACGTCTCCTATGATCCGCTGAATCCGCCGGCGAACGTCGGTGCGCCTGAGTGGAAGAACGTCGACGGCCTCGTCGGCAACCAGTTCAGCCGCGTGTCGCAGATGCTGGCGTCGGGCATGTCGCAGCATCTCCTCGAGTGGCAACTCATCGCCCGCTCTCGTCCCGGCACCGTCGACACCTCGGCGCTGCCCATGGATACCATCTCCAACCCGGGGACGATGAACGCCATCATCAACCTCGCCAAGCGCCCAACCTCCGAGCACCGCGTGTTGAAGTGGCGCAAAGCCGCGAGCTGTCCGGAGGGCACTGCGAGCTGCTGGTGCGAGCCCGGCAAGCCGGGCAAATGCTGGGCCCGCAGCGAGTTGCGCGAGCAGGTGCACAACATCCTCAAGGGCGGCGAGGATTCTATCGGCGCCCCCGAGGCGATCCAGCGCGTCTATTTCAACATCGGCTCGTGCGCCGAGCAGTGCTGGCTCAACCACATCCCCGATTTGCGCGCCATCGATCCGACGCAGCGCAACTACGGCCAAACCCCGTTCGACATCGGCCAGTGCCGGCGCGACTGCGCGGGCTTCCGCGCCATCGAGGATCGTCTCAACGACGTGGTCGCCTTCTTCGCCACCTCACGGCCGGCGGACCTCGCCGCCGCGCGCAAGATCACTCAAGGCGAGCTTGTCGCCGACCTGAACCGCGAGTTTGGCGACGACGCAGTGGCCCGGGGGCGCACGCTATTCGCCGGCACGTGCGCCGGCTGCCATTCGAGCGGGCGCCCGCCGTTCGACAACGTGGACTTCCGCGCCGTCGATCCCGCGGACGCGACGCTACGCATGGACTTCCTCAGTAACGAGCGGCCGATCCCGGCAGGCATCGTCGGCACCTATACGGCCCGCGCGCTCCACTCCAACCACATGGCGAGCCGGGTATGGGATCAGTATGCCGGCCGCGACCTGCACGAGCGGCCCGTCGATCCGGCGCGGCGCGAGGTGATGCGCGGCGGTGGCCGCGGCTATTATCGGCCGGTGTCGCTGTTGAGCGTCTGGGCCTACGCGCCCTTCATGCACAACAACGCCATGGGGCCGGAGGTCTGCGGCAAGCCCGCCAACGCCGATCTCGATTTCTACTCGTCGCCCTACGTCGACGCGAACGCGAAGCCCCTTGCCAATCCGCCGCCGTGCTGGCCGTTCGACGCGAGCGTGGAAGGCCGCTACCGGCTGTTCAAGGCGTCGATGCAGGAGCTGCTCAACCCGAGCAAGCGTCTGTCCAAGGTCTTCCTCACTGACCGCGACATCATCGTCGATGTGGCGCCCGAGATCGTGATCGGCGATCTCACCATCGGCCTCAGCATCGCTTTGAAGAAGGGCATGCCGGCGGTGATGCTGAACAGCCTGCGCTACAAGGACCTGGTGCAGGATCTCGTGCTCGTGCAGCGCGATCCGCAGAAGCTCGACGCCAAATACGCCGCCATTCTCTCGCCCGAGCGCCGCGCCGAGCTGAAAGCCGGTCTCACCGATCTGCGCACGCTGATCGCCGCTGCCCGCGGCCGTTTCACCCTCGACATCGGCGAGGTGAAGCCGGATTTCATCCAGGCCTACTACTCCAACCAGCTCGGCCTCGTGGAGAACACCGGGCACCGCTTCGGCGAGGGCCTTTCCGACCGCGACAAGGAAGCGCTGATCGCCTTCCTGGCGACGCTGTAGAGGCCGGCCATGGGTCAGGTGCGATCGGTTCTACGATGGGGAGTGGCGACGGCGGCGCTGTTGCTCGCCGCCTGCGGCGACGCGACGCCGCCGGCGATGCCCGCGATCCCGTTCGCGCTCGACGACACGTCGCTGAAGGACCCGGACAATCCCACCAAAGTCTTTCATGCCGATTTCGCCCGCGTCGAGTTTGAGTTCCCGCTCTCCCGCGCCGACCGCATGAAGCTCACGCCCGAGAACGTCGCGCGCATGTCGCAGGAAGAGGTCGATCAGATCTACGGCCGGCTCACCGCCGGGCCGATTCCCGACGGACCCTACAAGGGCGACCTGTTCTTTGCCGCCGGCGACAGCCTGCGCTCTAGGCTCGATGAAATCCTAGGCGGCATCGCCGGCCGCATCGCCGCCGACAAGCTCGATGTGCTGGAAGTGATCGGCCGGGGTCTGTGGAAGGGCAAGATGTTCTATCGCGACAAGCGGGAGCTGCGGAATCTGATCAGCAATTCCCCGGCGATGCTGCCGTTCGTGGGCGATCCGACCACCATCATGGAAACTAAGATCCCGCGCGAGGGATGGCTCGGCTACGTGCTGCCGTCGAACAAGGTTTGGCTCTTGTTTCCGGCGAAGCTCTACTGCGGCCAGAGCCTCCTCGACGGCCGCCGCGAGTCGATCATCGTCGACTACAACTACGGCGACGAGATCGAAGGCTATCGGCCGAGCCCCGACAGCCTGGCCGGGCGCGGCGGGCTCAGGATTCGCGACGAGGTCCGCATGGTCCGCCCCGGTTTCTACCTCGGCCGCGCCTATACCAACCGCATGTTTTTGCTGAACTTTACGGTCTATAACGCGGACGTCGCCGAGAAGGACGCGGCGGACTTCGCCGCCGGCAAGCCGATCGCGGAAAGTTGCTGGCCGGGCGAAGCGCCGCTCAGGGCTGTCGCGCAATGAGCCTGATCCCGCCGCCTGCCTCGCGGGGCGAACTCCTGGTTCACGGCGCGGTGTGGCAGCTCGTGCATCTGGAGCGGCGCTTCGAGCCGTACTTTCGCCCGCTGCTCAATTGGCTGTTGCGCGAGCCGGCCGCGGCGCTGGTGCAGTGGGTGATGAACCTTCGCCGCGCCGACGAGGGCTACAAGCTCGCCGAGGAGCGCGCGCTGCCCGGCGAGAAGGAAAGCCTCGACTCCATCATCGCCGTCATGGGCGCCTACATGCGCGAGAACTACCGGCCCGGCGAGTACGAGCGCGCCGGCAACACCAAGACCCACGGCGTGGTGCGAGGCGAGTTCATCGTGCGCGACGACGTGCCCAAGCACATGCGCCAGGGGATCTTTGCCAGGCCCCACACCTACAAAGCCTGGGTGCGCTTCTCCGGCCCGGGGCCGAACCTGCCTCCCGACATCGACGACATCGGGTTTGCGTCCTGCTCGATCAAGCTCATGGGTGTGCCGGGCCCGAAGCTGATGGCGGAACCGGGGAGCAAGGAAACCTCCACCCAGGATTTCATCGCCGTCAGCACGCCCACCTTCGTCACCCCCGACATCAACGCCAACGCCAAATTCCAGGTGCAGATCCTGCGCGGCACGCCGGCCTTCTACTTCGTCACCACGGGCTTCTCGCACTTCCTCGACATGCTGATGCAGGGCCTGTGGAACGAGACCCAGACGAGCCCGCTCGAAGCCCGCTACTGGAGCTGCGTGCCGTATCTCCTCGGCGACGGGCAGGCGATGATGTATTCCATCCGACCGAAATCGAAGAAGCGGAGCTGGATTCCCGGCATTCCATTCTGGACCTCGCCGAACTACATGCGCGAGGCGCTCGCCAAGGGCCTGAGCGAGGGCGACGTCGAGCTCGATTTCATGATCCAGGTGCAGACTGACCCGCACCGCATGCCGATCGAGGACGCGGGCGTGCGCTGGCCGGAGCGCCTTTCGCCGTTCGTCCCGGCGGCGACGCTGCGCCTGCCGCAGCAGGAGTTC
Source organism: Xanthobacteraceae bacterium (assembly GCA_035601815.1). Classification (GTDB taxonomy): domain Bacteria; phylum Pseudomonadota; class Alphaproteobacteria; order Rhizobiales; family Xanthobacteraceae; genus DATNNN01. Next base: position 6,613 of record DATNNN010000175.1, read on the forward strand.
GATTGGCCGGCGCAGATCGCGCTGGCGCGCACCCTTTCCTACAATCCCTGGCACTGCCTTGCCGAGCACCGGCCGCTCGGCAACCAGAGCCGCGCGCGGCGGCGCATGTACCTGGAGCTGAGCCAGCTCCGCCAGAAGATGAACGACACCCCGCACCAGGAGCCGCGCTAGAGCGCTATTTGCGGCCGCTCTCGGCGATGTAGCGCAGCGCGCGGATGCCCGGCAGGAAGAAATAGGCGCCGCCCTGCACGGTGACGAACCGCGGCAGGCCGGTGACCCGGCGGCGCAG
>DATNNN010000176.1:0-13544 GCA_035601815.1 Xanthobacteraceae bacterium
ATGGACATTCCGAACGGCTTTCGGCCGATGGGCGAGCTTCGCACCAGTCCTTTTCTCGATCGCGTCGGCCCCTTCTATTTCCGGCGGCAGGACCGCGAGCTGACGCTCGGCGTGCGCGTCGGCGAAATCCACGCCAACGCGCGGGGCACCGCCCACGGCGGCCTCTTGCTTACGCTCGCCGACGTCGCGCTCGGCTACCAGCTCGCGTTCTCGCAGGACCCGCCGGCCGCCGCCACCACGGTGAGCATCAGTGCGGATTTTCTAGGGTCCGCTTCGCTCGGCGACTGGGTCGAGGCGCACGTGGACATGCAGCAGCTCGGCGCGCGCATGGCGTTCGCCAACGCCTACCTCACTGCCGGCGACAGGCAGGTGGCGCGTGTGAGCGCGAGCTTTCTGCGCGGCGACGGACCGCTGCCGCCCGCGCGCGGAGCGCGCGGCTAGCTCACCCCGCGAGCAGCCCCTTGACCACGCCGCTCGCCTTGCCGAAGTCCATCTTGCCGGCGTAGGCCGACTTGAGCGCGGCCATGACCTTGCCCATGTCCTTCACGCTGGTGGCGCCTTCCTGCTTGATCACTTCGGCGATCGCGGCCTTCATCTCGGTGTCGCCGAGCTGCTGCGGCAGGAAGCCCTGGATGATCTTGATCTCTTGGCGCTCCTGGTCGGCGAGCTCCTGGCGCCCGCCCTTGGCGTAGAGCTCCACCGATTCGTGGCGCTGCTTGATGAGCTTTTGCAGGAGGCCCATCACCTCGTCGTCGGTGAGCGGCTGCTTGCCCGCGGTGCGCGCCTCGATGTCGGCGTTCTTGATCGCGGCGTTGACCAGGCGCAGCGTCGAAGTGCGCAGCTTGTCCTGCGACTTCATGGCGCCCTTCATGCCGTTGTTGATCTTGTCGCGGAGCACGGGATTCCTCGCGATGACAGTCAAATCGACGGCCGGGCGGCCATCGTTTCGCGCTGAATGGGCGGACAGGGAACGCTTCCGTAGGAGCAGAACACGCAGCAATCGCCGGACAGCGGAGTAAGCCGCGCCCCGCATCCCTTGCAGTCGTAATAGATACGGCACGCGTCGTCCGGCATGCGTACGAGCGCCTGTTGCCCGCACGACGGGCAGGTGAGGAGCGAATCCCAAACGATCAGAGTGCTGATTTCCACCACGGATGAGATCGGTTTTGACGCAGGCCGCGCATGAGCGCTATCTAGTCTTTTGATGAACCCGAAACAAGGCGATTCCGGCTGGACGGAGCCCGTTCCGACCGCCCTCCTCGTGCTCGCCGACGGCACGGTGATCGAGGGATTCGGCTTCGGCGCCTCCGGTCACGCCGTGGGCGAGGTCTGCTTCAACACCGCCATGACCGGCTACGAGGAGATCCTCACCGATCCCTCCTACGCCGGCCAGATCATCACCTTCACCTTCCCCCACATCGGCAACGTCGGCACCAACGAGGAGGACATCGAGACCGTCAACCTTGCCGCCACGCCGGGCGTGCGCGGCGTGATCCTGCACTCCTCCATCACCGATCCGTCCAACTGGCGCGCCACGCGCCACCTCGACGCCTGGCTGCGCTCGCGCGGCGTCATCGGGCTCTGCGGCATCGACACCCGCGCGCTCACCGCCATGATCCGCGACAAGGGCATGCCCAACGCCGTGATCGCACATGCGCCGGACGGCCAATTCGACCTCGCCGCGCTCAAGAAGGAAGCGGCCGAGTGGCCGGGCCTCGTCGGCATGGACCTCGTGCCCATGGTCACCACCGGCCAGCGCTATACCTGGGACGAGACGGCCTGGCACTGGGGCAAGGGCTACGGCCGCGGCGAGAACGCCAAGTTCAACGTGGTCGCCGTCGACTACGGCATCAAGCGCAACATCCTGCGGCTTCTCGCCGGCTCCGGCTGCAAGGTCACGGTGGTGCCGGCGACCACCTCCGCCGAGGACATTCTGGCCATGAAGCCCGACGGCGTTTTCCTGTCGAACGGCCCCGGCGATCCGGCGGAGACGGGGAAATATGCCGTGCCCGTCATCCAGAAGCTCATCGAGGCCGGCACGCCCACCTTCGGCATTTGCCTCGGCCACCAGATTCTCGGCCTCGCCGTCGGCGCCAAGACCAAGAAGATGCATCAGGGCCACCACGGCGCCAACCATCCGGTGAAGGACCTCACCACCGGCAAGGTGGAGATAACCTCCATGAACCACGGCTTCGCCGTCGACCGCGACACGCTGCCGGGCAACGTCGAGGAAACCCACGTCTCGCTGTTCGACGGCTCGAACTGCGGGCTCGCGCTCACCGACAAGCCGGCGTTCTCGGTGCAGTACCACCCCGAGGCCTCCCCCGGCCCGCGCGACTCGCGCTACCTGTTCGAGCGGTTCGTGGGCATGATGGAGAAGCACAAGCGCTGATCCTTTCACCTCTCCCCATTGGGGGGCTTTGCCCAACAATCCCCTCCTGCACAAAAACTCGGGCGGCTGCACAAAAACTCGGGGCCGCCCATGACTAGGCTCCGACAGGGCAGCGCAGTACTGGTGTTAAGTGCTTTTATTTCGCTCAAACCCGCCTACGGGTCCGAACTCTTTTCGTTTCATGTCATATCGGAGGCAGAACTCAGTCGGGTTTTCTTTTCCGAAGATGTCCCGATAAAGTACTTTTCCCCAGCAATAGAGGTGCTTTGTCCCATCAGTCAGTTGATGGAGGGATTGGGGCGTGACGGGCTCATCGCTTGGAATGTTGGAGAGAGGCCAATCCCTATCGGAATCACTGCTGCCGAGAACAACGGAAATTTCCGATTTAGCTGCCGGATCATTGATAGTGCGGCTGGCATCTTCGCCGGTAGGGATATGGTCCAAAACTTGGACCAAAATCTGGGCAAGAGAAATATTTGCTGGGGTCTTTCCATAATTTCTGAAATTAATATCGACCAAAACGTGACGAGGAACTGCATCTGGCCATGGTGGTCCTGGAGGGATACGAGCCTTCGTATTTCTTACAAGAACATAGGGCCGCTCGACTCTGGGAATATGCTCAGCGGCATTTTTTGCGGCGTTAGCAGCGATATTGGTTGCTTCCAATGTCCAAAAAATCAAAAAACATTTAACACCACCTACAACGACCAACCCTCCAGTGAAAAAGACCAACAAGAAATTAGTCCACCAACTAGAATTATCTGGTGGCGTCGCGGGGTGGCGGCCTTCGTACTTCTTTGCGGCAGTATCTATGCCATCCGCAATGGCCTTCGTGATTTGCTCCGAGGTCAGAAGATTTATGGGTGGAGTTGGTTGGGGGGTGCGTTGCTGCTCGCTGAGGGGGCTTGTTTTACTTTGTGGTTGGGGTTCGGGCTGTGATTGCGCAAACGCAACTCCCGTCAAAAACAATAATGCGAAAAACCAACTCATTAGAATCCCTCAATCGTCTCTCTGAAAATCAAATATCTTCCAATCTGACGGTCTGCGCCTCTATTGCAATAAGCGATGCGAGCAAGAACGTCGCCGAAAACGTCCCCCTGCTGATCTTATTGGCGATTGATGCCTCAGTCTCTTTCATGCCGTGTTTTTTGAGCCGTTCGGCCAAGTCACGGTATCCAATATCGGCCCGCGCCAATTCGGTCTTTAACAACCGCTTGGCCCGCTCCTCCCAAGAAGGGGACTTTGCTGCCATAGGAAGCCTCTCACATTTGAACAAGACCTATCATATAAGATATTTTCCTGTTGACAAGCATATTATTTATGATATTGTACTCCCATATACGGGAGGAATAGTCATGTTGGATGTGTTTGGCGAGCCGCGTCAACAGCGGGGTCTAGAAATAGCCGCTACCGCAAAGATCGAGCGCAAGGGCGGCGCGTGGCTCGTGCCATCACAATCCGGGAAGGGTCGCTACACAGTTATCCCCCACGCTGAAACGCCGCATTGCACCTGCCCGGACCACGAGGACGGCGGCCACAAGTGCAAACACCTGTTCGCAGTCGAATACGTGTTGCGTCGTGAACGAAATGCAGACGGCACAACTACCGTCACCGAAACGATGACGGTGCAAAAGACGGTGCAGCGCGTGTACCCGCAGAACTGGCGTGCATACAACGCCGCACAGACTCACGAGAAAGCAAAATTCCAAGAGTTGCTTCGTGACCTGTGCAGCGGCGTTGCCGAATTGCCGCAATCGAAGCGCGGGCGTCCGCGCTTGCGCGTTCAAGACGCGCTATTCTCTGCGGTGTTCAAGGTCTATTCGACCGTTTCCGGTCGGCGCTTTATGACGGACCTGCGGGAAGCTCAAGCGAAGGGCTGCATTCAAAAGACGCCGCACTTCAATTCGATCTTCAATTATCTCGAAAATCCAGAACTCACCCCGATCCTGCGGGCGCTAATCACCGAAAGCAGCCTGCCGCTCAAGGCCGTCGAAGTGGATTTCGCTTGCGATTCGTCGGGCTTCACTACGTCGCGCTTTCATCGCTGGTTCGACCACAAGTACGGCGCGGTTCGCCAGCAACACGAATGGGTCAAGGTGCACCTTATGTGCGGGGTGCGGACCAACATCGTGACCGCCGTTGAAATCAAGGACAAGGACGCCAGCGATACCAAGTTGCTCCCGGCACTAGTTGACGCGACCGCCGAGAATTTTCGGCTCAATGAGGTGTCGGCTGATAAGGGCTACGGCAGTCTGAAAAACTACAAGGCCATCCAATATCACGGCGCGACGCCCTACATCGCCTTCAAGAGCATCCACACCGGGCGCGCGCCCGGTCTGTGGCAGCGCATGTTCCACTACTACAATTTCAACCGCGACCAGTTCTTGGCGCACTACCACAAGCGCAGCAACGTCGAGTCCACCTTCTCAATGATCAAGGCCAAATTCCGCGATCACGTTCGCAGCAAGACGGACGTGGCGATGGTCAATGAAGTCCTCTGCAAAATCCTCTGCCATAATATCTGCTGCCTGATCCAAGAGTCATATGAACTCGGTATCGCAACAGTTTTTTGGGAGGCGGCATGAAGGCGTCATCAGACGATATTCGGCGGCGGCCATCCCTCCGTGTGGGTTTCCGCTCCACAAAGCGGACATTTAAGAATTTGCTCGGAACTGCCGACCAGAACCGTGCGCTCAAATTGAAGTATAGATTTGATGCGACGCTGATAACAACTTGCACATATGCAATGAAACGGTTCGGAAGGTTGAGCATCTGGTTTCAGCGCATAGGCCAACGCTGCGCCGCCACGAGCCAGTTGCTTCAGTTGATAGCGTTGCTTCTCAGCATTCCATGTTTCAAAGCTAGCCACTTCTTTTTCAAGCTCGCCTACGCGGTCCAGCAACGCCGACTGCGCCTCGCGTGCAACGAGGATTTTTTCCTGAAGTTCTATGACCGCCGCATTGCGTCGGGCAGCATCGTCAATGTCCTTCAGTCCCTTCGCGAGATCGAACGCGGTCTTAAGGGCGCTCAGGCCAGCAAAAACTTCCCCCACCATGACTCCGCTCCTGACCTGATTAGCTATCAGGATAGCGAAGGCGGGGACGGTCGTCCCAGCGACACTGGGTTTTTGGGCAGAAACGTCGGATGCACAACAATGCCCGATAAACTAGGGGTTCTTATGCAAAGCCCCATTGGGGAGAGAGCCTGCCCTCGGGCTTGACCCTAGGGTCGATCGCGCGAAGCGCGATCGGGTGAGGGGGTCGAAAGCTTCTCCAGTCACAGCCCCCTCACCCCGGCCCTCTCCTCAAAGGGGAGAGGGAGAAGAGTGCTCCATCCGCGCATCTGGATTCCGGGCTCGCCCCTTTGGCGCGCCCCGGAATGACGGCGTTGCCCGGCGCTTGCCAGCGCGCGCGAACACGGGCAATTTTTGCCTCGATGATTCCGCCCCGCACGCCGCACCTGCATCATTTCGCCGACGCCGGCGCGATCCCCAACAATCCGAATCTTGCGGTCGTCCACTACCGGCACGCGATCGCGCTCGGCGACGACCCGCCGGCGGTGATCGAGGCGGTGTTCGCCAAGAACCGCTGGAAGCCCAACTGGCGCGACAAGATTTATAATTATCACCACTATCATTCGACCGCCCACGAGGTGATGGGCGTCGCCGCCGGCTACGCCCGCGTGCGCTTGGGCGGCATCTCCGGCGACGACGTGGAGCTCGAGCCCGGCGACGTGCTGGTGCTGCCCGCCGGCACCGGCCACAAGCTGATCGCCGCCTCCGAGGACTTCCTCGTGGTCGGCGCCTATCCGTCCGGCCAGGACTGGGACGTGATCACGGCCGACGAGCCGCAGAAGAAGGAAGAGGCGATCAAGACCATCGCAGCCCTGCCGCTGCCGGTGAACGACCCGGTCTACGGCAAGCACGGGCCGCTGTGGCAGGTGTGGCTCGGCGAGAAGGCGACGGCCGGCGCATTGCCGGCGCCCAAGCCCGCGCCCAAGGTCGAGACGCGCAAGGCCAAGCCCGCGAAGAAGCCAAAGAAGGTGAAGCCAAAAACTAGAGCCAAGCCGAAGGCCAAGGCGCGCGCCAAGAAATCGCGCAGGTAGTCAGGCGCGGTCGCGCAGCTCCTCCACCCCGTCCATCTTGGCGCAGCTCGCGCAGCAGTAGATGGTGCCGTCCTTCTCCACGCCGTGGCCGATGACGCGGCACTCGCAATGAGCGCACGTGGGCGCCAGCAAGTGGATGGCGCACTCGAAGGAGTCGAAGGTCCACTCCTTGCCGTCCTTCTTGACGCAAAACGCCTTGTCGTAATCGTTGCCGCAATGATCGCACTTGGCCATCGGATTCCCCGTCTGCAAAGGTCTGTCAGCTAACGCCCGGCACACGCCCCGGTTCCGAAAACGCGCTAGGATGGGGGGATGCGCCTCCTTCTCATCGTGCTCGCCGCCGTCGTGCTCGCGCTGATCGCCGCGCTTGCCGGCGCCATCGCCTTCGGCACGGCCGCAACGCCGCCGCCGGTGGCGAGCGTCGACGCCGGCATCGCCGACATCATCCGCACCCGGCCGGAGCTGCCGGCGCTCCGCCGCTATACCGCCCGCGACGGCGCGCCGCTTGCCTACCGCGCCTACCCGGCCGCGCGCAGCAAGACCGTGGTGGTGCTCGTCCACGGCTCCTCGGGCTCGAGCGCGAGCGTGCATACGCTCGCCAAGGCGCTCCAGGGCGGCGGCATCACCGTCTACACGCCCGACATCCGCGGCCACGGCGAGTCCGGCAAGAAGGGCGACATCGGATATGTCGGCCAGCTCGAGGAGGATCTCGCAGACTTTCTCGCCGCACTCGGCCCCATGGGCGGCAACAGGATTCTCGTGGGCCATTCGTCGGGCGGCGGCTTCGTGCTGCGCGTCGCCGCCGGGCCGATGGGCGACCGCTTCGACGGCTATCTCATGCTCTCTCCGTTCCTCGGCTACGATGCGCCGACCTCGCGGCCCAATGCCGGCGGCTGGGCCGCGCCCTATATCCCGCGCATCATCGCGCTGCTCCTCCTGTCGCGCATCGGCGTGCACGCCTTCGAGGGGCTGCCGGTGGTCGCCTTCGCCGTGCCGCGCGACACTCTCGGCACCCCCACCTATTCCTTCCGCCTGTGGGCGAACTTCGCCGCGCGCCGCGACTGGCAGCAGGACATCCGCGGCATCCGCCGCCCGGCGGCGGTGCTCGTCGGCGCCGACGATGAGCTGTTCATCGCCGGCGAATACGCGCCCCTGTTCAAGGCGCTGCGGCCGGAGGTCCCGGTTACGCTCGTTCCCGGCACCAATCACATGCAGATGGTGACCGCGCCTTCCGCCGCGGCCGCGATCGTGCGATCGGTGCAACAACTGGCCCGCTGAAGCCCGCAGGATCTTCCTCTCGATGGTCTGGCTGATATTGGTCGTGGTGCTTCCGGTGGCGGCGAGCTTCTTCGTCGCCGGCCAGGCCATGTGGCTCTATGTCCTGACCGCCCTGCCGGCGCTCGTGCTCCGCCGCCTGTTGCCGGCCCGCCCACGCCGCAGATAACTGGGGTTCCGCCGCCGCCGAATCTGGTCTATGACAATCGCGCCGCGGGCCTCGTGCCCGATGTGGGGCCAGCAAGACGCGCGTTCGCGCGTTTTTTTATGCGCCCGGTTGGATCATGGCCAAACGCACCGACATCAAGACCATCCTGATCATCGGCGCCGGGCCCATCGTCATCGGCCAAGCGTGCGAATTCGACTATTCCGGCACCCAGGCGTGCAAGACGCTGAAGGACGAGGGCTACCGCATCGTGCTGGTGAACTCCAACCCGGCGACGATCATGACCGACCCCGATCTCGCCGACGCCACCTACGTCGAGCCGATCACGCCGGAGATCGTGGCCAAGATCATCGAGAAGGAGAGGAACGTCGTGCCCGGCGGCTTCGCGCTCTTGCCCACCATGGGTGGCCAGACCGCGCTCAACTGCGCCCTGTCGCTGCGCAAGATGGGCGTGCTCGACAAGTTCAGCGTCGAGCTGATCGGCGCCAGCGCCCAGGCCATCGACAAGGCCGAGGACCGCAAACTGTTTCGCGACGCCATGACCAAGATCGGCCTCGAGACGCCGCGCTCGCACCAGGTCAAGAACCTGCCCGACGCGCTCCGGGCGCTCGACGACATCGGGCTCCCCGCCATCATCCGCCCGTCGTTCACGCTGGGCGGCACAGGCGGCGGCATCGCCTACAACCGGGCGGAGTTCATCGACATCGTTGAGCGCGGCATCGACGCCTCCCCCACCGGCGAGACGCTGATCGAGGAATCGGTGCTCGGGTGGAAGGAATTCGAGATGGAGGTGGTGCGCGACAAGAAGGACAACTGCATCATCGTCTGCTCGATCGAGAACCTGGACCCCATGGGCGTCCACACCGGCGACTCGATCACGGTGGCGCCGGCGCTGACGCTCACCGACAAGGAATACCAGATGATGCGCGACGCCTCGATCGCGGTGTTGCGCGAGATCGGGGTGGAGACCGGCGGCTCCAACGTGCAGTTCGCCGTCCACCCGGAGACCGGCCGGCTGATCGTGATCGAGATGAACCCGCGCGTGTCGCGCTCCTCGGCGCTGGCGTCGAAGGCGACCGGCTTCCCCATCGCCAAGGTCGCGGCGCGCCTCGCCGTCGGCTACACCCTGGACGAGATCGCCAACGACATCACCGGCGGCGCCACGCCCGCCGCCTTCGAGCCCACCATCGACTACGTGGTGACGAAAATTCCGCGCTTCGCCTTCGAGAAGTTCCCCGGCGCCTCGCCGGTGCTGACCACGCAGATGAAGTCGGTGGGCGAGGCCATGGCCATCGGGCGCACCTTCCGCGAGAGTTTGCAGAAGGCGCTGCGCTCGCTGGAGACCGGCCTTTCCGGCCTCGACGAGATCGCCATCGAAGGCATCGGCCAGGGCGACGATCGCAACGCCATCCGCGCCGCGCTCGGCACGCCGACGCCCGACCGCCTGCTGAAGGTGGCGCAGGCCATGCGCCTCGGCTTCCCCGACAACGAGATCTACGAGGCGTGCAAGATCGACCCGTGGTTCTTGGCCGAGATCCGCGCGCTGGTCATGGTCGAGGCCGAGATCCGGGAGAAGGGCCTGCCCACTACGGCCGGCGCGCTGCGCCGCCTGAAGGCGCAGGGCTTTTCCGACGCGCGGCTCGCCACGCTCACCGCCACGAGCGAGGCCGACGTCACGCGCAAGCGCCGGGCGCTCGGCGTGCGGCCGGTCTACAAGCGCATCGACACCTGCGCCGCCGAGTTCGCGAGCCCCACCGCCTATATGTATTCCACCTACGAGCCGCCGTTCGCGGGCCTGCCCAACGACGAGGCGCGGCCTTCGGACAAGCGGAAGATCGCGATCCTCGGCGGCGGCCCCAACCGCATCGGCCAGGGCATCGAATTCGATTACTGCTGCTGCCACGCGGCCTTTGCGCTGCGCGACGCCGGCTTCGAGACCATCATGATCAACTGCAACCCGGAGACCGTGTCGACCGACTACGACACCTCCGACCGGCTCTATTTCGAGCCGCTCACCGCCGAGGACGTGCTCGAAATCCTCGCCCGCGAGCAGACGAAGGGCGAGCTCATGGGCGTCATCGTCCAGTTCGGCGGCCAGACACCGCTCAAGCTCGCGGAATCCATCGAGAAGGCCAAGGTGAAGATCCTCGGCACCTCGCCCGACATGATCGACCTCGCCGAGGACCGCGACCGCTTCAAGACGCTCTTGGAAAAGCTCAACCTGCGCCAACCCGAGAACGGCGTCGCCAAGAGCGCCGCCGAGGCGCGCCGCGTGGTTGAGCGCATCGGCTATCCGGTGGTGATCCGCCCGTCCTACGTGCTCGGCGGCCGCGCCATGGAGATCGTCTACGACGCGGCCTCGCTCGAGCGCTACATGAAGGAGGCGGTGGTGGTGTCAGGCAAGAGCCCGGTGCTGGTCGACCGCTACCTCTCCGATGCGATCGAGATCGATGTGGACGCGCTCTGCGACGGCAAGGACGTATTCATCGCCGGCATCATGGAGCACATCGAGGAAGCGGGCATTCATTCGGGCGATAGCGCCTGCTCGCTGCCGCCCCACTCGCTCAGCGCCGACACCATAAAGTCGCTCGGCGAGCAGACCCGCGCGCTGGCGCTGGCGCTGGAGGTCGGCGGCCTGATGAACGTGCAGTACGCCATCAAGAACGGCGACATCTACGTGCTGGAGGTAAACCCGCGCGCCTCGCGCACCGTGCCGTTCGTGGCAAAAACCACCGGCGTGCCCTTCGCCAAGATCGCCTCGCGCATCATGGCCGGCGAGAAGCTCGCCGACTTCGGGTTGAAGCCCATGGCGCTCGGCCACGTGGCGGTGAAGGAGGCGGTATTTCCCTTCGCCCGCTTCCCCGGCGTCGACACCGTGCTCGGGCCGGAGATGCGCTCCACCGGCGAGGTCATGGGCATCGACCTCGAGTACCCCATCGCCTTCGCCAAAAGCCAGATCGCCGGCGGCACCGAGCTGCCCAAGGCGGGCACCGTGTTCGTGTCGGTCAAGGACGAGGACAAGCCGCGCATCCTGGAGGCGATCCGGCTCCTCGCCGGCCTCGGCTTCTCCATCATCGCCACCTCCGGGACGCAGCGCTTCCTGAAGGAGTGCGGGGTGGAGGCGGAGAAGATCAACAAGGTGCTGGAGGGCCGCCCGCACATCGTCGACGCCATCAAGAACGGCCAAGTCCAGCTTGTGTTCAATACCACGGAGGGGGCGCAAGCCCTTGCGGACTCACGCTCTTTGCGCCGCGAGGCCCTCTTGCATAAAGTCCCGTATTACACCACCCTGTCAGGAGCCGTCGCAGCGGCGCAAGGGATCAAGGCCTATATCGGCGGCGATCTCCAGGTGCGCGCGCTGCAAAGTTATTTTAGCGGCCGGGCGTGACCGGGCGGCGGTGTTCGTGGAATGCGGCGATCGCGGCGGCCGGGTGGAACCGGCGCGTGATCGGCGACTCTTTTTGTGTCGAGCAAGGTCTCGCGGAGGAGACCCCATGGAAAAGATTCCGATGACGGGGGCGGGTTACGCCCAGCTCGAGGCCGAGCTGCGTCACCGCCAGCAGGTAGAGCGTCCGCGCATCATCCAGCAGATCACCGAGGCCCGCGGCCATGGCGACCTGTCGGAGAACGCGGAGTATCACGCCGCCAAGGAGACTCAGTCGCTGAACGAGGGCCGCATCGCCGATCTCGAGGACAAGATCTCGCGCGCCGAGGTGATCGACGTGTCCAAGCTCAGGGGCGACACCATCACTTTCGGGGCGACGGTGACGCTGGTCGACGAGGACACCGACGAGAAGCGGGTGTGGCAGATCGTGGGCGAGACCGAAGCCGACGCCAAGGCCGGCCGCATCTCCATCTCCTCGCCGCTCGCCCGCGCGCTGATCGGCAAGAAGAAGGGCACCTCCGTCGAGGTCAACACGCCCAAGGGCGCCAAGGCCTACGAGGTGCTCAAGGTCGAGTGGCGGTAGTCGTCAGCGCACCCCAATCGTCGTCATGCCCGGCCTTGTGTCGGGCATCCACGTTTTAAGGCTGCGCGACAGGCAAGGCGTGGATGGCTGGGACAAGCCCGGCCATGACGGAAAGCGCCGCGCTTCATTTGGCGAACAGCTCGTCCATCGCCGTGATCAGGCCGACGCGCCTCGGCGTGTAAGGTCCTTACTCAATTACCCTGCATTAGCCGGATGATACACAGCCGACGCGGCGAGACCCGCCAAGAACATAGCTCCCCCTGCGAAATCACTTATCGCCAGCGTTGATTTAGGTCAAAATGCAAATTAGGGTGGGAAACGATATCATCGAAAAAAAGAAAGCGATCAGTCTGGTCACGTTTTGGCACCAGCCGATCTACGCCAAATAGACTTACCGAAGAAATTCACGAGAAGTGAATTGCGCTTCCATGAAGCGGGGGCGAGGGGAGGAGGATCTCGTGCGCCCTGTTATTTTTATTTCCCGACGCAATCGCCTATCCGTTTACGTCCTAAGCATTCTGGCCTCGTTCGCCGGAATAACCGTCGGACCTGCGGCTGCACAGCAAGATCCGCTACGACCCGGCGAAGCCTTTGCGACGCGGTTCTCGGGAACCACGACGATCAACGGGCCCGATGGCAAGCCGATCGTCGTCATCGATCCTGCCGGGACGGTCGGCAGCATTATCGACCTTCGCGCCCCGGGCCAGCCGCCGGCTGGCGAGCACTGGGTCAACGAACCTCAGCGCAACCCCGTAACGGCCCGCGACGTCGGCCAGGTATTCGGCGTCGTTTTGGACGCCGCATCGCCGCCAAACGTCTATCTCGCCGCGACGTCGGCGTTCGGGCTGCACCGCAGCCCGGATAATTCCCGGTGGATGGATGGCATGTGGGGCGCCGGCGGCGGTCCCGGCACTATCTATCGGCTCGATCGCGAAAACGGATACCGGCCGCGCGTGTTTGCCAACATTGCGCTGAACGGCCGGCCGAACAGCGGCCCAGGACTGGGCAACATCGCGTTCGACAAATGGAACCAGCAATTGTTCGTGTCCGATCTCGAAACCGGAATGATCCACCGCTTGCGGGCCACCGACGGCAACGATCTCGGCTTCTACGACCACGGCGCGCAGGGTCGCCCGAATTTCCTCGATGTCACCAGCGGGCAGCGCGGCAACCTTCCGCCCATCGCATTCAATCCGGCTTCGCGGCCGCGCATCGACGACTGCCCAACCGGCAAGTTCGACAATTCGCCCGAATGCTGGAACTTCGCGCCCTCCGGCCGGCGCATTTGGGGCCTTGCCGTGTGGAAGCACCCGATGACGGGCGAAACACGGCTTTATTACTCCGTGTGGAGCAGCCCTGCTTTCGACGACCCGAATTGGGCCGCGTCCAGCGATGACAGCGACAAGCGGAATTCCATCTGGTCGGTCCGGCTCGGCCCGGACGGCGGCTTTGTCGTTTCCGACGTTCGCCGCGAGTTTACGCTGCCGCAATTCTTCACCGACCCAGCCGCAATCGCGGTCAGCGGCTACAGCTCCCCGGTCAGCGACATCACGTTCCCCGAGTGCGGCGGCACCGGGCTTATGCTGCTCGGCGAGCGCGGCGGCATTCGCAATCTTGGCCTCGAAGTCCCTACCCCCTT
>DATNNN010000177.1:0-3221 GCA_035601815.1 Xanthobacteraceae bacterium
AAGTGCCGGACGCGGAATATCCCATGATTCTCACCACCGGCCGTCAGCTCGAGCACTGGCACACCGGCGCGATGACCCGGAGGTCGGCGACGCTGGACGCGCTCGAGCCCGCCGCGGTGGCGTCGCTGTCGCGCGGCGACATCGCGCGGCTCGGCATCAGGCCCGGCGACACGGTGCGCGTCTCGACCCGGCGCGGCACGATCGAGCTCGCCACGCGCCAGGACGACGCGGTGCCGGACGGCGTGATCTTCATTCCGTTCGCGTTCGTGGAAGCCGCGGCCAATATTCTCACCAACCCAGCGCTCGATCCGCTCGGCAAGATTCCCGAGTTCAAGTTCTGCGCCGCGCGGGTGGAGAAGACGGCGACGCTGCAGGCGGCGGAATAAACCGCTAAGCTCGGCATCTTACTAGAGAACGGGCTCGATCCCGTTCGAACCAACAAGAACCCGACGCCAGGGAGGATTGCCATGGCGAAATTGACGCTCACGCGCCGCTCCGTTCTCGCGGGCGCCGCGGTATTCAGCTCGGCCCCGTTCATCATCCGTCCGTTGCGCGCTGCCGACTACAAGTTCGCGCAATATCACAATCAGGCGCCGGAAAGCTCGCTTAACAAGCGGCTCGTCGAAATGTGGGCGGCGATTCGCGCCGAGACCAACGGCCGGATCGAGACGCAGGTGTTCGCCGAAAACAACAGGCTGCCCGGCGGCGATCCGGCCGTCCTGAAAATGCTGCTCGCCGGCGAAGTCCAGTTCTTCACCCTGATGGGCGGCATTCTCGGCAACGTCGTGCCGGTCGCCGAAGTGCAGCAGGTGCCATTCGCATTCCGCACGCCGACCGACGCACACAGGGCGGTGGACGGGGCGCTCGGCGCGTATTTGCGCGAAGAGATGGCGGCCAAGGGCATCTACGGCTTCCCGGTGTCTGCCTTCGACAACGGCATGCGGCAGGTTTCCTCCTCGACGCGGCCGATCACCCAGCCCGCGGATCTCGTCGGCATCAAGATCCGCATTCCCGCCGGCCAGATGGCGGCCGACACCTTCAAGGCCTTCGGTGCCGAGCCGGTCGTGATCAACGCCAACGGCATCTACGACGGGCTGAAGAGCGGCAAGGTCGAGGCGCAGGAGAATCCGCTGGCGATCGTCGAGCTGTTCAAGCTCTACGAGGTGCAGAAATACGTCAGCATGACCAATCACATGTGGTCGGCGTTCAACCTGATGGCCCACCTGGCAACCTGGCAGAGCCTGCCCGACGATCTCAAGACGGTCATCGAGCGCAACACCACCCAATACGTGCGCCTGCAGCGCGCGGACCAGGCCAAGCTGAACGAGGAGCTGCGCGGGCGCCTCGCCGGACGCGGTCTCGTGTTCAACGACGTCGAACAGGCGCCGTTCCGCGCCAAGATGGCGGGCGTCTACGCCAGCTGGAAGGAAAAGCTCGGAACGAAATGCTGGAGCCTGCTCGAAGCCGAAACAGGCAGGCTTGCCTAGTCGCGGGACAAGATGAATGGCTCCGTAATTCTGAGATGCGAGCGAAGCGAGCCGCTCGCGCGCAGCCACCGCGGGATGACGATTATAGTTTTTCACTTTTCAAACAGCCGCCTTCGTTCTCGCGAGCGCTATCGCCCCAAGGCATGTTTCCTTCCCTTCCGTTTCCCCCTGACAGAAAGGGGCCGCGGGCGCCGTTCCGGCGCGGTCTCCGGAATTTCACCGGAGACCAGGTTGGTAGTAGCGGAGCGCCTTCCCGGCACCCGCGCGCGGCGTTTCTGTCCCCGGGACCGTAACTTCCGTGGATCCGGCGGGACGCTCGTAAGCGGCCCTTATCCCGGGGTTCTCCCCCGTTCGCCGGTCCCTGTGCAGCCATTGAAGGCAGCCGGTCTTAATGCCGGCGGACGGTGACCTGGGGCCTCCCGAGAACGCGCTTGCGGAAGAGCGCGCCCGCGGGGCCGCAGCCCGCTCCGCCACTAGATCGCCTCTAGAAGCGCCCTTGGGAGAGCGGGATTGCTGGAATATAATCCTTTACAAGGTGCAATAGCAATACATTCCTGATAACGAATGGTTACAAATTGTCATCGCCGGGCTCGCCTGGGGGCGAGTGTGTCAGCCCGCGCCGCCGTCGCCCACGAGCTTGGCGGCGGCTATGCCGGCGAGCGCCGCCGCCTCGTCGTTGTCCGACGTGTCGCCCGACACGCCGACGGCGCCGACCACGGCGCCCGCCGCGTTCTTGACGAGCACGCCGCCGGCGACCGGAATCAGCGCACCCACCGCCTGCGTCGCCGCCGCCACGAAGTGCGGCCGCTCGACCGCCATCTTGCCGAGCGTGCGCGAGCCGATGCCGAAGGCGAGCGCACCGTGCGCCTTGCCGTAGGCGATCTCGTAGCGCTTCAGGCTGGTGCCGTCCTCGGCGCCGTAGGCCTTCACCGCGGCGCGGGCGTCGAGCACGACGATGCCGAGCGGCTTCATGTTCTTCTCACGGGCATGGGCGAGCCCGGCCTTGATGATGGTGTCGGCGGCGGCGAGCGTGAGATCGGTCATGGGTGTTTCCCCTGTGCGGGTGCCGCCCATTGTGCCCGTACGGACGATCGATTCAAGGGCGCGCGGCCGCGAAACTCATAGCCAACAAGCGGGCCACATGGATCGCCTCGCGGCCGGCGCCGTCGCGGATCTGCTGGCGGCAGGAGGTGCCGTCGGCGACGACGATGGTGTCAGATGCGGCTTCGCGCACCGCGGGCAAGAGCGACAGCTCGCCCATCTTGAGCGACACGTCGATGGTATCGGCGCCGTAGCCGAAGGCGCCGGCCATGCCGCAGCAGCTCGACTCCACAGTTTCCACCGCCAAGCCTGGAACGAGCCCGAGCACTTCCTGCACCGGCGTCAGCGCCGCAAAGGCCTTCTGGTGGCAATGGCCGTGGAGCAACGCGCGCTTGCCGATGGCTCCGAGCGAGAGCTTGAGCCGGCCGGCCTTGCTTTCGCGGGCGAGAAATTCCTCGAGCAGGAAGCTTTGCTGCGCGAGCGCGGCGGCTTCCTTGCTTTTCAGCAGTACCGGGATTTCGTCGCGGAAGCCGAGCAGGCAGCTCGGCTCAAGGCCGATCACGGGCACGCCGCGCGCGGCGAACGGCGCCAGTGCCGCTAGCGAGCGCTCCGCTTCCCGGCGCGCCTCGTCGACCTTGCCGACCGAGAGAAACGTTCGGCCGCAGCAGAGCGGCCGGCCGCCATCCGCGGGCT
>DATNNN010000178.1:0-12053 GCA_035601815.1 Xanthobacteraceae bacterium
TGGTGCGGACGTACTGCACGTCGCCGCCGGCGCCGGCGAAGTCCTGGTTGAGCGCGGCGTAGAAGCCCTGGGTGGGATCGCGCACGTTGTCGAGCGCATTGTAGGCGAGCGTGTAGCCGAGCAACGACGTGATGGTGGTGCCCACCGCCTGCTTGATCGCCAGCGAAGATTCGCCGTTCGAAACGCACCCGGGCGGCGCGAAATCATTATATGGATACGTGGTGCAGTCGTTGAGCTGACTGGGGATCGACAACTGCCGCTGATACGCCGAGTAGCGTACGCCGAAGCTTAGCTCCTCATTGAGCTGGAAGCCGCCGCGCAACGTGCCGCCTACCGTGCGCACGTCATAGCTGGCGTATGTCGACTGCAGTTGCTGCTTCATGAACACGTCGAAGCCCGCGGCGATGCGGTAGTCCATGAAATACGGCTCGGTAAAGCTGAACTCGATGCCGCGCACGCGCTGGCCGAGCGTAGCGGCGACGCGGACATACTGGCCGCGGCCGAGGAAATTCTTCTCGCCCACCGAGACCTCGGCAATGAAGCCGTCCAAGGTGGAATAGCCGCCCGCCACCGAGAACTCGCCGGTGAGCTGCTCCTCGACGTCGACCAGCACGACCACGCGGTCCCCCGCCGAGCCCGGCTCGTTCGTAATCTTCACCGTCTTGAAGAAGCCGAGATTCTTCAACCGCCGCTCGGCGCGGTCGATGAGCACGCGGTTATAGGGGTCGCCTTCGTAGATATCGAACTCGCGCCGGATCACCCAGTCGCGCGTGCGTGAGTTGCCGCGGATCGAGATGCGCTCGACATAGACGCGCGGCCCTTCCTCGATCACGTAGGTCACGTTGATGGTACGCGTCGAGAAATCGCGGTCGCCGCGCGGCTTGACCTGAGCAAAGGCGTAACCGAGCCGCGCCAGCTCGATGGTGATATCCTCGAGCGACTTTTCCACCTGCTCGGCGTTGTAGACCGAGCCCCTGCTGCCCTTGATCTTGGAGCGCAGCACCGCCGGATCGACGTTGCGCAAGTTCGACAAGACGTCGATCTCGCCGAACTTGTAGGGCTCGCCCTCGTCGAGTGTGAAGGTGATGACGAAGCCGCCGCTTGAGCCGGAGAACAGTCCGCCGCCCCCGGCGGCAGGGTCGAGCTCCACCGTTGCCGACACGATGCGGAAATCGGCATAGCCGTTCTTGAGATAGAAGCGGCGCAACAGCTCCTGGTCGGCGTTGATCCGATCAGGGTCGTAGACGTCTTTGTTGCTCAAGAAGCTGAAGAAGTTCGACTGGCCGGTGGTCAGCACGTCGCGCAGGCGATAGTCTGAGAACGCGCGGTTGCCGACGAACACGATCCTCTTGACCCCGGTCCTGTCGCCCTCCTTGATCTCGAACACGAGATCGACGCGGTTGTTGGAGCGTTCGATGATCTTGGGGTCGACACGAACGTCGTAGCGGCCGCTGCGGCGATAGACGTCGATGATGCGCTGCACGTCCGCCTGTACCACCGGCCGCTGCAATGGGCCGCGCGCCTTGGATTGCACCTCGCCGGCGAGCGTCTCGTCCTTGACCTTCTTGTTGCCCTCGAAGACGACGCGGTTGATCACCGGATTCTCGATCACGGAAATCACGAGACGGCTGCCGACCATATTGAGGCGCACGTCCTCGAACAGGCCGGTGCCGATGAGCGCCTTGTAGGCTTCGTCGAGGCGGCCGGCGTCGACCCGCTCGCCCGGCCGAATGCGCGCATAGGCGCGGATGCTGTCGGCGTCGACGCGCCGGTTGCCCTCGACCACGACCGCGCTGACCACGGTCTGGGCCGCGGCCGGGGCCGCGGTCAAAGTCGTAACGATGCCGCCGCCAGCTACCGCCGCGACAAGCCAGACGAAGACGGCGAGCCTCTCAAACCACCGCATCCGGAACTTCATCGTTTACGCGACCTGACCCCCGGGAAAATACGAGCGGCACCGCGCGCCGGAGCGCGCGGATTCGGCGTCTCCGTGGTGCTTGTACAGCGTTTTCATAGGCTTGCAAACCGCATGGATGCTCGGTTTGCCGCTTTTCCAACCCCGCGTGACCCATCGGCCACGACCTGTAAAGGGCGATTCGGGCGGACTTTCGACGGGCCTAGAGCGACGCCAGATGCATGATGTCGTTCCACGTCGCCACGATCATCAGCATGAGCACAAGTGCCAGCCCAACGCGGAAGCCGTACTCTTGTGCCTTCTCGCTCAGCGGCCGGCCGCGCACGGCTTCGATGGCATAGAACAAAAGGTGACCGCCATCGAGAAGCGGAACCGGAAAGAGGTTCAACAGCCCGATTGAAACCGACAGCACCGCAGTGAGATGCAGGAGCGCCGCGAAGCTGACGGTGGCCACTTGGCCGGATACCTGCGCGATGCGGATGGGGCCGCCGAGCTGATCGGCCGACTCCCTGCCGGCGATAATGCCGCCGATGTATCCGAGCGTGCGCTCGATCACGAACCAGGTTTCGCCGACGCCCATGGTGAGCGATTCACCGAGGCCGTAACGTTTGGTGACGACATCTGCCGGTGTCGCCGAGCGCGTGATGCCGAGCACGCCGATGCGGTGAACGTTGCCGAAGTTATCCTTGATCTCCTTCAGCTCCGGCGTCGCGGTGAGCGTCAGGCGCTGGCGAACGCGATCGATCTCGATCTTGAGCGGCACGCCCGGTGCGGCACCCACCACGCGCTGCATGTCGGAGAAGCTTTCGATCTCCTGGCCGTCGATGCTGACCACGAGGTCGCCCGGCTTGAAGCCGGCGATCTCGGCGGCGCTGCCCGGCTGCACCGCATCGACACGCGGCGCCGTCATCTGCCGGCCATAGAACGCAAACACCGCCGCGAAGATCACAACGGCCAGGATGAAGTTAGCGATCGGCCCGGCGGCAACGACCACGGCGCGCTTCCACACTGGCTGCGCGAAGAAGGAAACCCGCTTTTCCTCGGGGTTCATCGCGGCGATAGCGCGCAGATCCGGCGTGCTCGCCACGCTGTCGTCGCCGTGGAAACGGACGTAACCGCCGAGCGGTATCGCGGCCACCCGCCAGTGCGTGCCCTGCCGGTCGTGGAAGCCGAACAGCTCCGGCCCGAAGCCGATGGAGAAGGCGTCGACCTTCACGCCGCAGCGCCGCGCCACCCAGAAGTGGCCGAGTTCGTGGAAGAACACCACGACCGTAAGCACGAACAGGAACGGCAATAGATAGCTGAAAAAGGACCCGCCCAACGCGGTCACACTCGACACGAATTCCATGGCGGATATCCTTTCCAATCTCTTACCGGCCTAGGATGCCTTTGCGGCGAATTGCGGCACAAGGACCTCGGCAAAACTTCGCGAAACATGGTCAACGGCGATCGCCTCGGCGACGCTTGTGGGTTCCGTGAGCCCTTCGCCGGCGGCGCGCTCCAATACCGCCTCGGTGAGCCCGACGATGTGGGAAAAGGCGATGCGGCGGCTGAGAAAGGCCTCGACCGCCACCTCGTTCGCCGCATTCAGCACGGTGGGCGCGGCACCGCCGCTTTCCAGCGCCTCACGGGCGACCCTGAGCGCGGGAAAGCGTCCCGCATCAGGCGGTTCGAACTGAAGGCTGCCGAGCTTGGCCAGGTCGAGCCGCGGCGCCGGCCAATCCATCCGGTCGGGCCAGGCGAGGCAAAACGCCACCGGCAGGCGCATATCCGGCATGGATAGGCCGGCCACTACCGAGCCATCGCGGAACTCCACCAGCGCATGCACCACCGACTGAGGATGGATGAGAACATCCAACTGGCCGGATGCGAGCCCGAAAAGGTGGTGCGCCTCAATCAGTTCGAGTCCTTTGTTCATCAAAGTTGCCGAGTCGATGGTTACTTTCGGCCCCATGGACCAGGTGGGGTGCCTGAGCGCCTCGTCTGGGGTGACCCACGCCAGCCGCTCGCGCGGGAGGGTACGGAACGGCCCGCCGGAAGCCGTGAGCGTGACCCGGGCCACCGCCTCCCGCGGACCGGCGGAAAGCGCCTGGAACACGGCGTTGTGCTCGGAGTCCACCGGCAAGACCGTCGCGCCTGCGGCAGCCGCGGTCGCCATGAACAAGCGGCCGGCGCACACCAGGCACTCTTTGTTCGCAATCGCGACGCGCCGGCGCGGGGCGAGCGCCGCGAGCGTAGGCTCAAGGCCCGCCGCACCCGTGATCGCCGCGATCACCACGTCCGCTTCGGCCTTGGCGGCGGCGATGAGGCCGTCCCTGCCCGCGGCCGCCTCGATGCCGCTGCCGGCGAGCGCGTCCTTGAGCTCGCCATAGGCCGTGGGCTCAGCGACCACCGCGAGCTTGGCGCCGAACTCGCGCGCGAGCGCCGCGAGCTTCTTCGCGTCGCGCCGCGAAGCGAGCGCCGCCACCTGGTAGCGCCCGCGGTCATGGCGCAGGAGATCGAGCGCGCTCGCGCCGATCGAGCCGGTGGCGCCGAGAATGGTGACGCGCGTCACCACAAGAGCAATCCCGTGGCGCTGCCGCCCCCGCGCGCGGCGCCGATGGCAAGCGCCGCGGTAGCGGCAGCGACGAAGCCGTCGAGCCGGTCCATGACGCCGCCATGGCCGGGAATGAGCTGGCTCGCGTCCTTGACGCGGAACTTGCGCTTCATCGCCGACTCGAAAAGATCGCCGGCCTGCGAGGCGATGGAAACCGCGAGCGCGACAAGCACGTGGGCGGGATTGAACGCGATCCCCGCCGCATAGACGATCGCGCTGCCAGCGGCGATAGCGGCAAGCGCGCCGCCGACCGCGCCCGCCCAGGTCTTCTTCGGGCTCACCGCCCGCCAGAGCAGCGGTCCGCCAAAGGCACGGCCGCAATAGAACGCAGCGACATCCGTCGACCACACCACGGCGAACAGCCACAACACCGCGACGAGGCCGATCTCGTCGGCGCGCAGCAGCACGACCGGTATGAGCGCCGCAGCGGCATAGAACACGCCGAAGGCGGTCCAACCCCGGTGCTTGGAATTATCCATGGCGAGCACCAGCGCCGCGCCCACCACCAGCGCTGCAACCGGCGTCGCGATCAGCCCGGTGCCGAGCAGCACCGCGGCGGTGCCGAGCGCGGCACCGCCGATGGCGAGCACCGGCGCGCGCGGACGCGCACCCGTGAGCCCCGCCCATTCCCAGCCGATGCCGGCGGCGGCGAGCGCCCAGAACGCGAGAAAAGCCCAGCCGCCGAACCACGTGGCGGCGAGCGCCGCCAGTCCCATGACGATCGCGGACACGATGCGCTGCAAGTGCGTCCGCGGTGTGAGCGCGCCCGGCTGTTTCGCCGCCCGCGCGCGGGCCATGTCAGGTTCCGGCGCGGGCGGTGAGCCCGCCGAAGCGCCGCTCGCGCCGGCGATACTCGCGGATCGCGTCCTCGAGCGCGGCGCGGTCGAACTCGGGCCAATGGATCGGCAGGAAAACGAGCTCGGCATAGGCCGCCTGCCACAGCAGAAAGTTCGAGAGCCGCTGCTCGCCCGAGGTGCGGATCACGAGGTCGGGGTCGGGCAGGCCCGCCGTGTCGAGGCGCGCTTCGACGGCCGCGGCATCGATCGCCGCCGGGTCGAGGCCTCCCGCCTGCGCCTCGACGGCGAGGCTCCGCGCTGCGCGCGCGATCTCCTGTCGGCCGCCGTAGTTGAAGGCGACGATGAGCGTGAACTTGTCGTTTGCCCGCGTCAGCTCCTCGGCTTCGCGCAACAGCGAGAGGATCTCGGGGTCGAGCCCTTCGCGGTCGCCGATGATCCGCACGCGCACGCCGTTCTCGTTCAGGTCGGCGAGGTCGCTGCGCACGAAGCGCTTCATCAGACCCATCAGATCGTCGATCTCGGCCGCCGGCCGCGACCAGTTCTCAGCGCTGAAACTGTAGATGGTGAGCACCTTGACCCCGAGGTCTCCGGCGGCGCGCACCGTGCGCCGCAGCGCCTCGACCCCGCGGCGGTGTCCCTCGCCGCGCGGCAAGCCGCGCGCCGCCGCCCAGCGGCCGTTGCCATCCATGATGACGGCAACGTGCACAGGCGCATCGATACCCGGGTCGGCGGCTGCGGGAGCGGCTCCGGGCGCGGACATGATCAGACCTGCAGCACTTCTTTTTCTTTTTGCGCCAGCGCCTGATCGATGTCTGTGATCGCCTGGTCGGTGGCCTTCTGCACCTGGTCTTCGTTGCGCTTGATGTCGTCCTTGCCCACGTGGCCGTCCTTGTCGAGCTTCTTTAGGTGGTCGATCCCGTCGCGCCGCACGTGGCGCACGGCGATGCGCGCGGCCTCCGCGTACTTATGCGCGACCTTGACCAGTTCCTGGCGCCGCTCCTGCGACAGCTCCGGAATGCGGATGCGCAGCAGCTGCCCTTCGATCTGCGGGTTGAGACCGAGGTTGGCGTTGCGGATCGCCTTGTCCACCGCCGCCACCACCGACTTGTCCCACACCTGGATGGAGAGCGAGCGCGGCTCCGGCACGCTCACCGTCGCCACCTGGGTGAGCGGCATCTCCGAGCCATAGGCGTCGACCTTGATCGGGTCGAGGAGATGCGGCGAGGCGCGGCCGGTGCGTAAGCCCCCGAGCTCCTGCTTGAGCACGGCAATCGCCCCCTGCATGCGGCGCTTCAGCTCGGCAATATCGAAAGTCGCGGGTTGCATGGCTACACCTCGTTGCCGGCGATAGGCTCAGGGCACGACGATCGTGGACTTGCCCTGCCCGCGCACGGCGGCGGCGATCGCGCCTTTCTCGCGGATCGAGAATACGATGATAGGCAGCCGCGCCTCGCGGGCAAGCGCGAACGCGGCGGCATCCATGACGCGCAGATCCTTAGCCAGCGCGTCGTTGTGGGTGAGCTTGTCGAAGCGCTTGGCGTTGCGATTGCGTTTGGGATCGGAGTCGTAGACGCCGTCCACGTCGGTGGCTTTCAAGATCGCTTCGCAGGAAAGCTCCGCCGCCCGCAAGGCGGCGCCGGTGTCGGTGGTGAAATAGGGATTGCCGGTGCCGCCAGCGAGCACGAGCACGCGCCCGTCCTCGAGATGCTTGAGCGCGCGCTGGCGCACATACGGCTCGCACACCGTCGACATCGGCACCGCTGACAGCGTTCGCACGTCGGTGCCCGCCTCGCGGATCGCGCCTTCGAGCGCGATCGCGTTGATGACGGTGGCGAGCATGCCCATCTGATCGGCCGCCGCACGCTCGAGGCCGCTTTGCTCGAGCTTGACGCCACGCAGGAAATTGCCGCCGCCCACCACGATGGCGATCTCGTAGCCGAGCTTGCGGGTGGCCGCGATATCGGCGGCGACGCGCTTCACCGCCTTGGGGTCGAGCCCGAAGGCGCCGTCGCCCATCAACGCCTCGCCGGATATCTTGACGAGGATCCGGCGATAGCGAGGCTTTGCCATGCTCACCGCCCCATTAATCGATCAACGCATTCCCGCCGCCGCCGCGACCTCGGCGGCGAAGTCCTGTTCCTGCTTCTCGACGCCATCGCCGAGCGCGAAGCGCACGAAGCCCTTGACCGCGACCGGCGCCTTCACCTTGGCTTCCGTTTCCTTCAGCGCCTGACCGACCGACTTCGCCGGATCGTGCACGTAGGCCTGATCGACGAGGCACGCCTCCTTGTAGAAGGTCTTCAGGCCGCTCTCCACGATTTTCTCAACCACGTTCGCGGGCTTGCCCGACGCGCGCGCCTTGTCGGCGATCACCTCGCGCTCGCGTGCAACGGTTTTCGCGTCGAGACCGGCCGAATCGATCGCCTGTGGATTGGAGGCGGCGACGTGCATGGCGAGCATGCGACCGAGCTTCAAAAGCTCGTCGCGGTCGCCGGTTGATTCGAGAGCGACGAGCACGCCGATCTTGCCGAGGCCGTCGGCGATCGTGGCATGCGCGTAGGAGCCGATCGCGCCCTTGCCGACCGAAAGCGAAGCGGCCCGGCGCAGCGTCATGTTCTCGCCGATGGTGGCGATCGCGGTCGCGATCGCCTCGTCGATGGTCTGCGATCCGACCTTCACCTTCTTGAGCTTCTCCAGGCCGGCGCCGTTGTGCAGCGCCGCCTGGGCGATGAGCTTTACGAGACCCTGGAAATGATCGTTGCGCGCGACGAAGTCGGTCTCCGAGTTGACCTCGACGAGGACGCCTTTGCCACCCTCGACCGCGACCCCGATCAGGCCCTCGGCCGCGACGCGGCCGGCCTTCTTCGCGGCTTTGGAGAGGCCCTTCTTGCGCAGCCAGTCGACCGCGGCCTCCATGTCGCCGTTGGTCGCGGCAAGCGCGGCCTTGCAGTCCATCATGCCGGCGCCGGTCTTGTCGCGCAGCTCCTTGACCTGGGCGGCCGTGATCTCAGCCATCGATCACTCCGCCTCCGCCGACAGCGCCTTGGACTCGGCAACCCACGCGTCGATGCGGCCGGGCAAGCCGACCGTCTCGCCGAGATGACGGGCATCATTGGCGGCAAGTGCTGCGAGCTGCGTGTAGTGGAAAAAGCCGAGGTCGTTGAGCTGCTTCTCGATCGCGGGGCTCACGCCGTGGAGCTTCTTCAGATCGTCCGGCGCGCCGCGCGGACCGGCGAGCGGTTCGAAGCTCTCCCACTCGGCCTGCTCCTTCGGCAGCTCCTCAACCGGCGGCTTCTCCGCCGCGCCGACGTCGATGCCCGCCTCGCCGTGAGCGCGCGAGATGCCGTCGATGGCGGCGCGCGCCGCCAGATCGCAATAGAGCACGATGGCGCGGCCGGCGTCGTCGTTGCCCGGAATCGGGAACGTGATGCCGTCGGGATTAGAGTTGGTGTCGACGATGGCGGCCACCGGAATATTGAGGCGTTTGGCCTCCTTGATCGCATTCTCTTCCTTGTTGGTGTCGATAACGAACACGAGATCCGGCAGCCCGCCCATGTCGCGGATGCCGCCGAGCGCGCGCTCGAGCTTGTCCTTCTCGCGCGCAAGCGTCAGGCGCTCCTTCTTGGTGTAGCCGCCGGCCGCCTCGCTCGACAGCATCTCCTCGATCTTCTTCAGGCGCGCGATCGAGTTCGAGATGGTTTTCCAGTTGGTGAGCGTGCCGCCGAGCCAGCGCGAGTTGACGTAATATTGCGCCGAGCGTTTGGCCGCTTCGGCAATGGCCTCGGACGCCTGCCGCTTGGTTCCGACGAACAGAATGCGGCCGCCCTTGGCGACCGTGTCGGCCATCGCCTGCAAGGCGCGCGCCATCAGCGGCACGGTCTGGGCGAGATCGATGATGTGGATGTTGTTGCGGGTGCCGAAGATGAACGGAGCCATCTTCGGATTCCACCGGTGCGATTGATGACCGAAGTGGACGCCAGCTTCGAGAAGCTGGCGCATGCTATAGTCGGGCAGCGACATTCCATTCCTCTTCCGGTTAGCCTCCGCGGACCGAGCCGGGCGGACGCCCAGCACCGGATGCGTCCCTGAGGATCAGGGCCGCCTAGTCCGCGTGCGAGATAGCGAGGTGTATAGGGTGCGCCACCGCGCTTTACAAGCGCCGCTAGGGCGTTGCGACGACCTGCTTTTCGCCGGTTTCCGACCACTCGGTGACAGTGCCCGCCTCGTTGTCGAGGAGCATCATCAGGTCGAAATAAACGATCGTCGGCGCCGCACCCGTGCGCTTTTCCACGTTCGCCCGCCACGTTGCGTCGTGCGCCTTCTCCGCCGCCTCGCGCGACGACCAGATATAGACGCCGCCCGATGTCTTGCCGTCGGTACTTAGCACGTAGTGCTTGCGCTTGAGCTCGCGATTGGCCTGCCAGCGCGGGAGAGTGGTGCGCGCGTCGGCCAGGATCGCCCGCCAGTCGGCGCCCGGCAGCACCTTGAACGTCACCGATCTCGACGATCACGGGAAAGCCTCCTAGAGCGCCTGCACCTCGACCACGCCGGGCACCGCCTTGATCGCGCCCGCGATCGCTGGCGTAACGGCGTAGCGGCCCGGAAGTTTCACCTCGACCTCCGAGCGGTCGGGCAGTACCAGCACGAGGCTCACCTCGCCGGCGGCCTCGCTCTTGCCGTTGCCATGGGTGCCGTTCAGCCGCGCGGCAACGAAGTCGATGGGCTCCGGCGAATTAACGAACACTCGCAAACCGCGCTGGGTCTTCGCCGCCGCTTGGTCCAGATGCTCGGCCTGGAAGATGCGCACGCGCACGTCCTCGCCCTGCATCTCGGCGTTGACCTGCAACAGCACCGGCGTGCCGGGCTCCAAGAGATCGCGATATTGCGCAAGCCCCTCCTGGAACAGCACCGCTTCGAAATGGCCGGTCGGGTCGGAAAGTCCGATGATGCCAATCTTACCCCCGGTGCGCGTGCGCCGCTCGACGCGCGACACGACGGTGGCGGCAAGCTGCTTGCCCGGGTCCATGTTGGCCCGCAGCGCGCGGGAGAACTCGGCCCACTTCGGCACCCGCAGGCGCGCCAGCGCCACCGCGTAATCGTCGAGCGGATGGCCGGAGAGGAAATAGCCGATGGCGTCGTACTCACGCTTCAAGAGCTCCGACGGCAGCCACGCCGCCACCGCCGGCACCTGCAGCGTCGGCCGCGTGCCGGCGCCGCTGAACAGCTCCGACTGGCCCGTCGCCTTGTTGGCGCCGGCGCGCTGGGCGAACGCGAGCATGGAGTCGACGGCGGCGAAGGCCGCCGCCCGGTTCGGCTCCAGGCCATCGAACGCGCCGGCGGTGGCAAGGCACTCCAGCGTGCGCTTGTTGATGGCGCGCGGATCGACGCGCATAGCGAAGTCGGCAAGGTCGACGAACGGCTTGTCGCCGCGCGCCGCCACGATCGCATCCACCGACTGGCCGCCCACGCCCTTGATCGCGGCGAGCGCGTAGACGATGGCGCCCTCGTGCACCTCGAACTCGCGGGCGGAGAGATTGACCGACGGCGGAAAGACCTTGATCCCCTGCCGGTCGGCGTCGCGGTGAAACTCTGCGAGCTTGTCGGTGTTGCCCATGTCGAGCGTCATCGACGCCGCCAGGAACTCCACCGGATAATTCGCCTTCAGATACGCCGTCTGGTAGGCGACCATGGCGTAGGCCGCCGCATGGCTCTTGTTGAAGCCGTAGTCGGCGAATTTCGCCAGGAGCTCGAAGATATCCTCGGCGCGGTAGCGCTCGACCCCGTTGCCGATCGCGCCGGACACGAAGCGGTCGCGCTGCGCCGCCATTTCCTTGCGGATTTTCTTGCCCATGGCGCGGCGCAGGAGATCGGCCTGGCCGAGCGTGAAGCCCGCGAGCTCCTGGGCGATCTGCATCACCTGCTCCTGGTAGATGATGACGCCGAAGGTCTCCTTGAGGATCGCCTCGAGCTTGGGGTGAATATAGTCGGGCCGCTCCTGCCCGTGCTTGCGCATGTTGTAGGTGGGGATGTTGGCCATGGGGCCCGGACGATAGAGCGCCACCAGCGCGATGATATCCTCGAGCCGGTCCGGCCGCATGTCGACGAGGGCCTTGCGCATGCCCGTGCTTTCAATCTGAAACACGCCCACCGTCTCGCCGCGCGACAACAGGTCGTACGATTTCTTGTCGTCGAGCGGGATCTTTTGGATATCCATCTGCACGCCGCGCCGCGCCAAGAGCCGGGTCGCCGCCTCGATGACGGTCAGCGTTTTGAGGCCGAGGAAGTCGAACTTTACGAGGCCGGCTTGCTCAACCCACTTCATGCTGAACTGGGTCACCGGCATGTCGGACTTGGGATCGCGGTAGAGCGGGATCAGCTCGGCGAGCGGCCGATCGCCGATCACGATGCCGGCGGCGTGGGTCGAGGCGTGGCGATAGAGACCTTCGAGCTTGAGCGCGATGTCAAAGGCGCGTTTCACGCGCGCATCCTGCTCCGCTGCCTCCCGCAGCAGCTTTTCGCCCTCGATCGCGCGCGCCAGCGTCACCGGTGCCGCCGGATTGAACGGCACGAGCTTGCAGAGCTTGTCCACCTGCCCGTAGGGCATCTCGAGCACGCGGCCGACGTCGCGCAGCACGCCGCGCGCCTGCAGCGTACCGAAAGTGATGATCTGCGCCACCTGATCGCGGCCATAGCGCTGCTGTACGTAATCAATCACCTCGCCACGCCGGTCCTGGCAAAAGTCGAT
>DATNNN010000179.1:0-5459 GCA_035601815.1 Xanthobacteraceae bacterium
TGGGCCCCAGATCGCGCCCTTGCGGCGGATCGGGCCGGTCACGGTCGCCGATCACACCCGCGACGCGCAGATGGCCGGCATTGCCCGGCGCATCCTTGCTGCCGCGCCGCCGCGCTTTCATCTGGTGGGCCTTTCCATGGGCGGCTACATCGCTTTCGAAATCCTGCGTCAGGCGGCCGACCGGGTGGACAAGCTCGTGCTTCTGGACACTGCGTCCGGCGCCGATCGTCCCGAGCAGACGGAGCGCCGCCGGGCGCTGATGGAGCTTGCCAGAACCAAGGGTGTCCGGGCGGTGAATGATGCCTTGTTTCCGCTTCTCGTCCACGAATCGCGCAAGGGCGACAAGAACTTGCGCTCCGTCGTTGATTCGATGGCCGAGGACGTAGGGGTCGAAGCCTTCGTCCACCAACAGGCAGCGATCGCGGGCCGCCCCGATTCGCGTCCCGATCTGCCGTCGATCCGCTGTCTGACCTTGGTCGTCGTTGGCGATTCCGACCAGATCACTCCACCCAACCTCGCCCGGGAAATAGCCGACGGCATCCCCGGCGCGCAACTGGAGATCATTGCCGGCTGCGGCCATCTCTCGACCCTGGAAATGCCCGATGCCGTGAACCGCCTGCTCGTACCGTGGCTCGCCTCCTGAAACTACAGGAATCCCACATCCTGGATCGGCGGCGCATCTTTACCTATCGTTAACCATCCCGGAGCGAACTTCGAACGTTCGGTCGCGTTCGGCTGAGTTCTTCCATTGGAGAAGCAGCTATGCGCCGGGTCCTTTCGGTTGCCATTATCGCCGCCACCACCGCGGCCTTCCTCTCGGTTGCGTTCGCCCACGACACCTGGATCAGCCGCGGCAAACTCAAGAACGCCGCCGGCGAATGGTGCTGCGGCGAGGGCGATTGCTTCGTGGTCAACCCGGTGCACGAGACCGGATCCGGCTACGAGCTGATCAACGGCGAGTTCGTGCCCTTCACCGAGACGCAGCCCTCGCCCGACGGGGCTTTCTGGCGCTGCAAGCGGCCGGACGGCACCCGCCGCTGCTTCTTTGCGCCGCCGCCCGGCTCCTGACCTGCGAGCCTTAAGGTCTTCTTCAACCTGCTGGGTGCACAACTTCTGATACGGAAGATTCCGTAGCGAGATTTCATGCGCATTGTCGTGGTCGATCCGAGCCGTACCGTGCTCAAGATCGTGACCGGCCTCTTGGAGGCGGGCAATCGCGTCATCCATCCATTCACCGATGCGCCGGAGGCGCTGGAATACATCAAAGCCAATCACGACGTCGACGCGCTGATCACGAGCGTCGAGCTGCCGTCCATGTCCGGGCTCGACCTCTGCCGCCAGGTGCGCCAGCAGATGACGCGCGGCCGCTCCATCTACATCGTGCTGATGTCGTCGAACTACGAGAAAAACAAGTTGATCGAGGCCCTCGACAACGGCGCCGACGACTTCATCGGCAAACCGCCGGCTACCGAGGAGCTTTACGCGCGCTTGCGTGTCGCCAAGCGCCTGCGCGACATGCAGCGCGAGTTGTTCCGGCTCGCGACCACCGACAGCCTGACCGGCCTCCTCAACCGTCGCGCCTTCTTCGAGCGCGCCGAAGCCGCGTCGGTACGCTGCGCCCCCACCAGCGATTTGTGCGCGATCATTCTCGACATCGATCACTTCAAGTCGATCAACGACCAATATGGCCACGACGTGGGCGACCGCGCCTTGAAGGCCGTGGCAACGCAGGTGCTGCACGGGAAGGGGACTGTAGGCCGGCTCGGCGGCGAGGAGTTCGTGATCCTGGTCGAGCAGCCGCTTGTGGAGGCCATGGTGAGCGCGGAGCAGATTCGCAATGAGCTCTCGGCCTTGCGCGTCCCCGTCCGCGACACGATGGCTCAGATCACCGGCTCGTTCGGTGTCAGTGAATGGCAGAACGGCGATACGATCGACACGTTGCTCAAGCGCGCCGATATCGCACTTTACCAGGCCAAGCGCAGCGGCCGCAATTGCGTCGTGGCGGCCGACGCGGCTCTGATGGAATCCGATCCCGGCGCGGTCCGCGGCCTCGTCCGCGCCGCCGGTCGCTGAGGCAGTCCGCGCCGGATTTTTCCCGGTGTTTCCCCGTTTCGTCGCTTTCTGGCGCGCGCGATCGGCCCTAAGGAAGGCCGAGGAGGAGCGATGCGTACACAAGTTGGAATCGTCGGCGCCGGCCCCGCGGGATTGATGCTGTCGCATCTCTTGCAGCGCGCCGGCATCGATTCGATCGTCATCGAGAAACGCAGCAACCAGTACATCGAGCACCGCGTGCGCGCCGGCGTCATCGAGCACTGGGCGCGCGAATTCCTGATCGAGACCGGCGTCGGCGCGCGGCTCGAGCGCGAAGGGCTTATCCATCGCGGCGTCAAATTCGCCTTCGCCGGCAATCTCCGCGAGATCGACTTCCAGGCGCTGGTGGGCCGCGGCATCACCATCTACGGCCAGCAGGAAGTGGTGAAGGATCTCGTCGCCGCCCGCCTTGCCGTGGGCGGCACGATCCTGTTCGAAGCCGCCGGCGTGAGCGTGCACGACTTCGACACCGACAAGCCGAAAATCCGCTTCACCCGCGGCGGCCGGGCGGAGACCCTCGATTGCGAATTCATCGCCGGCTGCGACGGCTTCCACGGCGTCTCGCGGCCGAGCGTGCCGGCCGGCGTCCTCACCACCTACGACCGCGTCTATCCGTTCGGCTGGCTCGGCATCCTGTCGCAATCGCCGCCGCCCAATAAGGAGCTGATCTACGCCTTCCACGAGCGCGGCTTCGCGCTCTACTCCATGCGCGAGCCCATGGTGTCGCGGCTCTATATCCAGTGCGATCCGGACGACGACGCCGACAACTGGCCGGACGCGAAGATCTGGGAGGAGCTGCACCTGCGCCTCGGCGGCACAGCGAAGCTCGTCGAGGGCAAGGTGATGCAGAAAAGCGTCACTCCGATGCGCGCCTTCGTCACCGAGCCGATGCAGTACAAGCGCCTGTTTCTAGCCGGCGACGCCGCCCACATCGTTCCGCCCACCGGCGCCAAGGGCATGAATCTCGCGATCGCCGACGTCCGGGTGCTCGCGCGGGCACTCGACGGCTTCTACCGTGAGCAACGCAGCGATCTGCTCGAGGCCTACAGCGCCACCTGCCTCAAGCGCGTGTGGAAGGCGCAGCGCTTCTCTTACTGGATGACGATGATGCTGCACCGCCTCAACCGGGAGAACGACTTCGATTTGCGCCGCCAGCTCGCCGAGCTCGACTATGTAACGAGCTCCAAAGCGGCGGCGACGTCGCTGGCGGAAAATTACGTGGGATTGCCGTTCGAGTAGGGCCGGGGCGCATCGCCCCGCTGGCAAGCGGTCTCAGCCGCCGCCGGCGAGCTGGCTCTCGCGCGCCACGCGCTCGTGCGCCTCGTGGTCGCCCTTGATGCGGTAGAACTGCTCGTCGTTCTCGAGCGGCAGCACGCGCACCACCTTGTAGTTGGCGTCGGCGCCGGTGCGGCCGACGAAGCCGGAGGTATAGCGAACGATCTGCCCCACGTTGAATTTCTGCGAACTCACGCTTGTCTCCTGAAACAGCGCAAAAGCGTCCCGTTCCGTGCTGACGACTCGCCGGCGGATGAAAGGCATGGCGCTTAATAGCATGAAATGGTTGGGTTTGCAGAGATTTTTTCGGGGGGTCTTGATTAAAGCGTATTTCATGCCTAACTGATCGCCATCGAGTTTCGGCCGAACGACTTGGCCTCGCGTGGTTAAGCTCCACGCTGCTGACGACCTCCCAAAACATCGATGAAAGCCGGGGTCCGCGCGTCGCGCGGTTCCTTTTGGCTAGAAGCACGAACAAGGAAAGACAAGACACTATGAGCACTGGAACCGTGAAATGGTTTAACGCGCAAAAGGGCTTCGGGTTCATCCAGCCCGACGACGGCGGCAAGGACGTTTTCGTCCACATCAGCGCCGTCGAGCGCGCCGGCATGTACAACCTGACCGAAGGTCAGAAGCTGACCTTCGAGGTCGTACGTAGCCCGAAGAACGGTAAGGACGCCGCGGAAAACCTGCAGGCGGCCTGACCGAAGCGGCGCGGTAACGCGCCGCCGATCCAAACCGCGACCGACCACGGATGTACTGGCGGGCGCGAGGATCGGAAGCCCTCTCTCGCGCAAGCGAGAGGGGGTTTTTTGTTTTCTGATTTACTTTTCAAACAGCCGTTCTCGTTCTCGCGGGCGGCGCTTTCGCCCCGAGCTGTGTTCAGGTCGGCCCCTCCGGATGAGAAGGGGGATGGAGCGCCGTAGGCGCACCATTCCTTATGTCTGGCGTCTCCGATTCCGGGAGACGCCGCGCCTCACGGCGCTCCATCGCGGCTTCTTCTTAAGTTCCCGGGACCGTATCTTCCGTGGATCCGGCGGGACGCTCGTAAGCGGCCCTTATCCCGGGGTTCTCCCCCGTTCGCCGGTCCCCGTGCAGCCATTGAAGGCAGCCGGTCTTAGTGCCAGCGGACGGTGACCTGGGGCCTCCCGAGAATACGCTTGCGGAAGCGCGCATCCGCGGGGCCGCAGCCCGCTCCGCCACTAGATCGCCTCTAGAAGCGCCCTTCTGGAGAGCGGGATTGCTGGAATATAGTCCTTTCCACATCCAATAGCAATACATTCGCAATTATATCGTTGACACCACAGGTATCAACTGCTAGTATTGCCGTCGGTCGATCACCTGACGGACTTTTGCGATGAACATAGGCATTTCAATTGTGGCAGCGGCCGCGCTC
Organism: Xanthobacteraceae bacterium; assembly: GCA_035601815.1. GTDB lineage: Bacteria > Pseudomonadota > Alphaproteobacteria > Rhizobiales > Xanthobacteraceae > DATNNN01. The sequence goes on from DATNNN010000179.1 coordinate 4,763, forward strand.
ATCGCCGGTGGCGTAGCGTTCTCTGGACGTTATGCCCTAGCACCGACGAGCGGCGACCAAACGAAAGGCTACTCGTATGTCTGGCGCATCGATCGCTGGACAGGAAAGATGTGGCTTTGCGCAAATTATTTTGTCAGTGGCGGCCGAACTCAGTGCGACCACTGGGCGCCAACGAACCCAGATTGACGCCAACCCGAAACGATCAGAGCCATGGACACTTTTTCCTCAGCCCACTTCCGCGACGATACGGCGGCCCGTAAGTTCCTAGAGAGCCTTCTGTGGCCCTCCGGCCCGGTGTGCCCTCACTGCGGCACCATCGGCACCGCCTATGCCACCAAGCGCGAAGGCGTCTATCGCTGCGCCGAAGCGGAGTGCCGCAAGGATTTCACTGTCACCATGAAAACTGTCATGGAGCGCAGCCATATCGCACTCCACAAATGGTTACAGGGCTTCTTCCTTTTCACGGCAAGCAAGAAAGGCTTTTCCGCTCACCAGCTGCACCGCACACTTAAGATCACCTATCGCTCGGCGTGGTTCATGGCGCACCGAATCCGCGAAGCAATGCGGGCGGGCGGTTTAGAGCCGCTTGGTGGCAAGGGCAAGACCGTTGAAGCGGACGAAACGTATTTCGGTCCTACCGAAAAGCCTCACGTTTCACCGCAGCGGCGTGGCCGCCCCTATCACCCCCGCTCTCGCG
>DATNNN010000180.1:0-2930 GCA_035601815.1 Xanthobacteraceae bacterium
GCGGTGCAGGCGCGACCGGCGGAAGCCCGCCTTGCGGCTCCAGCGCAGGAAGCCGCGGTCGACGAGCTGGCTCACGAGGCCGATGGCGCGGAATTCCGAGAGCAGCGAGGCGTTGAAGGTGATCTCGTTGACGCGGTTGAGGATATCGCGCGCCGTCTGCGGCGTGTCTTCGCGTTCCACCGGGTTGGTCTGCACCAGCAGAATGTCGTCGGCGCGCGTGGCGCGGAAGAGCGGAAACAGCGGCGGATTGCCGACGTAGCCGCCGTCCCAGTAGGGCTCGCCGTCGATCTCGACGGCGTGGAACAGAAAAGGGAGGCACGCGGACGCCATCACCACGTCGGCAGTGATCTCCTCGCCGCGGAAGATGCGCACCTTGCCGGTGCGCACGTTGGTGGCGGAGACGAACAGCTTGATCGCGTCGCATTGGCGCACCGCCTCGAAGTCGACCTCGCGCTCGATGAGCTCCTTCAGCGGATTGATGTTGAACGGGTTGAAGTCGTAGGGCGACATGAAGCGGCTCGCCACGTCGAGTGCGAGGTACATGGGATTGCGGTCGAGCGACCAGTTGCCGAGCAGGCGATCCATCAGGCCGCGCTGCAACGGGCTCATGCGGCCGTCGCGGGAGACCGCGCTCCAGAACTTGGCTAGCGCCGCGCGCGCGCCCTCGCGGCCGCCCTTCTGGTAGCCGGAGATGAGCGCGACCGCATTCATGGCGCCGGCACTGGTGCCGGAGATCGCCTCGACCTCGATGCGCTCGTCCTCGAGCAGGCGATCGAGCACGCCCCAGGTGAAGGCGCCGTGCGCGCCGCCGCCCTGCAAGGCAAGGTTGATGGGTTTGGCGGCGTTGTGATTGCGGAACGGATTGTTCATGTCAGGCCGCGGTCCAGCCGCCGTCCATCACGAGGTTGGCGCCGGTGATCTGGGCGGCGCCGTCGGAGCAGAGATAGACCGCGAGTGATGACACCTGTTCGACGGTGACGAACTCCTTGGTAGGCTGCGCCGCGAGCAGCACGTCGCGCTTGACCTCTTCCTCGGTCATGTTGCGCGCCTTCATGGTGTCGGGGATCTGCCGCTCCGCCATCTGCGTCCACACGTAGCCGGGGCTGATGGCGTTCACGGTAGCGCCGAAGGTGGCGAGCTCGAGCGCCACCGTCTTGGTCAATCCGACGATGCCGTGCTTGGCCGACACGTAGGCGGCCTTGAACGGCGAGGCGACGAGGGAGTGCGCCGAGGCGGTGTTGATGATGCGGCCCCACTTCTTCGCCTTCATGCCGGGGACAGTGGCGCGGATGGCGTGGAACGCGGCGGACAGGTTGATCGCGATGATGGCGTCCCACTTGTTGACGGGAAATTCCTCGATCGGCGCCACGTGCTGGATGCCGGCGTTGTTCACCAGGATATCGACCGAGCCGAAGCGCTTCTCCGCCTCGCGCACCATGGCGGCGATCTCGGCGGGCCTGGTCATGTCCGCCGCGGAGTAGGCGACGTTGACCTTGGTCTCGGCCTTGAGCGCGGCGCAGAGCTTGTCGATCGCGGCCGGGTCGCCGAAGCCGTTCAGCGTCACGTTCGCGCCCTCGCGGGCGAGGGCACGGGCAATGGCGTAGCCAATGCCACTGGTCGAGCCGGTGACGAGCGCGTTCTTGCCTTTGAGCATGGCCTCGGACTGGAGAATCAGGGTGAGCTAGTACCATGTAGGGGTTTTATTGTGCAGTGCAACAAATAGTCGCGTGACGGTTTCGGGAACCTTTTCAGAGCGCTACATAGGGGGTGAGAAAGCCCGATGAGATCAGGATTTCCCGCCCCCGACCACGATCACGCCCGGTGCGTGGCCGACGCACTGTCGCGCGCAGAGGTGGTATGCGACGAACGCGGGCGCAGGCTGACGCCGCTGCGCCGCCGGGTGCTGCAGGTGCTCGCCGAGACCCATGCGCCGCTCGGGGCCTACGACATCGTCGAGCGCCTGAAGGGTAGCGGCGACGCGGCGCCGCCCATGTCGGTCTACCGGGCGCTGGATTTTCTCGTGGCCGAAGGGCTCGCGCACCGCATCGAAAGCAAGAACGCCTTCCTCGCTTGCGCCCGCGGCCATGACCAAGGCGAGATCGTCTTGTTTCTTCTCTGCGAGCGCTGCGGCACGGTAGCCGAGGTGATCTCCGGCGCGGTCGGCCGTGACGTGGCACAGGCCGCGCGCGCCGTCGGTTTCGCCACGCGCGCGCCGGTACTGGAGATCAACGGACTGTGCGAGCGTTGCCGCGACGCGGCCGCGCGCTGAAGGATCTGGTCATGAGGAGCGTATTGCCGGTGGAGATCAGCGCGGGTGCTGCGCCTCGCCGCCGCTCGGTCGCGGTGAAGGTTGGCGCCGTCACCGTCGGCGGCGGCGCGCCTATCGTCGTGCAATCCATGACCAACACCGACACCGCCGACGTGGAAGGCACCGCGCGGCAGGTGGCGGTGCTGGCGCACGCGGGCTCCGAGCTCGTGCGCATCACCGTCGACCGCGACGAGGCGGCGGCGGCGGTGCCGAAGATCAAGGAGCGTCTTGCGCAGATGGGCGTGGAGGTGCCGCTCATCGGCGACTTCCATTACATCGGCCACAAGCTGCTCGCCGATCATCCGGCGTGCGCCGAAGCGCTCGACAAGTACCGCATCAATCCCGGCAACGTCGGCTTCAAGGGCAAGAAGGATCGCCAGTTCGCGGCGATTATCGAGACGGCGCTCAGCCGCGGCAAGCCTGTGCGCATCGGCGCCAACTGGGGCTCGCTCGACCAGGAGCTGCTCACCCATCTCATGGACGAGAACGCGCGCTTGGCCACGCCGATGAGCGCCCGCGCGGTGACGCGCGAGGCGATGGTGCAGTCGGCGCTGCTGTCGGCGGCGCGCGCGGAAGAGCTCGGCATGGGTCGCGACCGCATCATCCTCTCCGCCAAGGTGTC
>DATNNN010000181.1:0-4991 GCA_035601815.1 Xanthobacteraceae bacterium
CACGTCGGCGAGCTTGGCGTAGGCCGGGATGTTGGCGATCGTCTTGCCGCCTTGGCCCGGATTGATGGGAAACACGCGGTAGCCGCGTCGCGCCAGATACTTCACCACGAAATGGCTCGGCCGGTTGTCGCTCGGGCTCGCGCCGACGATGGCGATATTGGTCACGGAATTGAGAATCCCACGGATGTAGGCGTCGTCGTAGTGATCGTGGTTCATATCTTCCTTTTCCCTCCCCGGAGCGGGAGGGATTGAAAGCGCTAGCGGTCTTCCCACTTCGGCTTGCGCTTCTCGACGAAGGCGCCGATGCCCTCGGCCGCGTCGCGGGCGAGCATGTTGTCGACGGCGACGTCCAGCGCATAGCCGTAGGCGTCGGCAAGCCCGAGCTCGCGCTGGCGATAGAATGCGGCCTTGCCGATCTTCTGCACGTAAGCGGACTTAGACGCGATCACGCCGGCGAGCTTGAGCGCTTCGGCGCGCTCCTCGCCCGCCTTCGCAATCCGGTTGACGAGGCCGATCTTGCGCGCGCGCTTGGCGGATATCGGCTCGCCGGTGAGCAGCATCTCCATCGCCTGGTTCGACGGCACCTTGCGCGACAGCGCCACCATGGGCGCCGAGCAGAAGAAGCCGATGTTGACCCCGGGGGTGGCGAACTCCGCTGCCTCCGACGCCACCACCAGATCGCATGAGGCCGCGAGCTGGCAGCCGGCGGCTGTGGCCATGCCCTGGACGCAGGCGATCACCGGCTGCGGCAGGTGCACGATCGCCTGCATCATGGCGGCGCACTCGCCGAAGGTGCGGCGGAAGAAGTCGCGGCCCTTGTCGGCGTCGGCGCGGCGGGCGGTGAGCTCCTTGAGATCATGGCCGGCCGAGAACACCGGGCCGCTCGCCGCGATCACCACCGCGCGCACGCTGCGGTCGGCGGCGATCGCCGCCAAAGCCTCGGCCAGCGCCTCGATCAGCGCGAGCGAAAGGGCGTTGCGCGCCGCAGGTCGGTTCAGGGTGAGGGTGGCGATGCCGTCGCGGTCGTCGCGCAGGAGCGGATCATGTTGTGATGCGAGGGCGTATACCTTGGACATGAATTGTGCCTTGCGTTGATGCGGTGGCATTGTATCCGAATGGATGCCGGGCGCGAGCCACGCGGGGAAAGGGTAGCCATGCAGCAGAAGATGACCGCGGCCGAGGTGAAGGCGCTGCTCGCGGGTACGTTCCCGCAGCATTTCGGGCCGAAGGGCGTCATGCAGATCGAGGACCTGGGCCCGGGCACGGCGCGGGTGCGTTTCGCCGCCGGCGAGCGCCACCTTCGCCCGGGCGGAACGGTATCCGGGCCGACGCTCATGGGGTTCTCGGACTCGGCCTTCTACGTGGCGCTTCTCGGTGTCATCGGGCCGGTGCCGCTTGCGGTCACCACCAACCTCAACATCAACTTCATGCGGCGGGCGAAACCCGGCAATCTCATCGCCGAGGTGCGGCTGATGAAGGTGGGCAAGCGGCTTGCCATCGGCGAAGTATCCATCCGCCGGGAAGGGGAGGATGACCTCATTTCCCACTGCGTCGCCACCTACTCAATTCCGCATGCCGGGCAGGAGATGGCGAACGGTGACTAATTACCACTAGTGCAAAATATTGAGTTATAATGATAAACTACGCGGGATGTGTTTGACGGCGGCGGGTGCTTCCGTTAGAAACGCCGCTTGCAAGCGGCCCGTCGGCCGCCCTTTTTCTGAACGGCCATGAAAACCTTTTCCCTGAAATCCGCCGAGATCGACAAGAAGTGGGTGCTGATCGACGCCACCGGCCTCGTCGTCGGCCGGCTCGCCTCCATTGTCGCCATGCGCCTCAAGGGCAAGCACAAGCCCACCTACACCCCGCATCTCGACTGCGGCGACCACGTGATCGTGGTCAACGCCGAGAAGGTGGTGTTCACCGGCCGCAAGCTCCAGCAAAAGGTCTATCACCACCACACCGGCTTTCCCGGCGGCATCAAGGAGCGCAGCGCCCGCTTTTTGCTCGAAGGCAAGTTCCCCGAGCGCGTGATCGAGAAGGCGGTGGAGCGCATGCTCAAGCGCGGGCCGCTCGGCCGCAAGGCGATGGGCAATCTCCGCGTCTACAAGGGGCCAACGCATCCCCACGAGGCCCAGCAGCCGGTCGCGCTCGATGTCGGCGCCATGAACCGCAAGAACAAGAGGGCCGCCTGATGGCCGATACCGTGCAGTCGCTCGAAGGTCTGGCGCAGCTCAAGCCCGCTGCGGCCGAGGAGTCGCCGAAATACGTCCAGAAGATCGACAAGCAGGGCCGCGCCTATGCCACCGGCAAGCGCAAGGACGCGGTCGCCCGCGTGTGGATCAAGCCCGGGCCGGGCAAGATCATCGTCAACACGCGCTCGGTGGAAACTTATTTCGCGCGGCCGGTGCTGCGCATGCTGATCCAGCAGCCGTTCGTGGCGGCGAACCGCGCCGGCTCCTACGACGTGACCTGCACGGTGTCCGGCGGCGGCCTCTCCGGCCAGGCGGGTGCGCTCCGCCACGGCATCTCGCGGGCGCTCACCTATTTCGAGCCGGAGCTGCGCGGCCCGCTGAAGAAGGGGGGCTTCCTCACCCGCGACTCGCGCGTGGTCGAGCGCAAGAAGTACGGCCGCAAGAAAGCCCGCCGCTCGTTCCAGTTCTCCAAGCGCTGACGCGCAGGGCGCGTAGCCCGCGCTCATCCTGGTCGAGCCCCGCGAGGTGCCGATCGTGGCGGAAGGCCCAGCGGCGCCCGTTGGCAAATCGTTAACCCAATAAGGCCTGCCGCGGCCGCCTGTCGCGGGGGCCGCTTTTCTTCCGCCGCGGAAGCGATTTGGTAAAACCCTCTATGCATCATCCGCCCCGTCGGCCGGGGAGCGCGGATGGTTCTCGACGTCAAGACGTTGTTCGTCGTCGCGGTGCTGGTCGCCGCGGTGATCGGGTCGATCCTGATCTTCGCCTGGTTGCAGAACCGCGGGCAGCGCGCGCTGTTGTGGTGGGGCATGGCGCATATCCTCGCCGGCACCGGCGTGGCGCTCCTGGCGATGCGCGGCAATGTCTCCGACTTCTGGTCGATCGTGATCGGCAACGCGCTGCTCTACGCCGGCGGCGGCATGCAATGGAACGCCGCTCGAGTGTTCGACCGCCGCCCGCCGCGGCCGATCCTGATTTACGCCGGCTCGGCGGCGTGGATCGCCGCCTGTCTGGTTCCCGGCTTTCTCGGTTCGTCCGACGCCCGCGTGATCCTGTCGTCGATCATCATCGCCGCCTATTCCTTCGCCACCGCCTACGAGATCTGGTGCGGTCGTGCCGAGCGGCTGGCCTTGCGCTGGCCGGCGATCGCGGTGCTCGGCTTCCACGGGCTGGTCATGACGGCGCGCATCCCGCTGACCATGCTCCTGCCGCTGCCGGCGGGCTACGCCATCTTCGCGAGCCCCTGGTTCGGGGTCATGGTGCTCGAGGGACTGCTCAACGCCGTCGCGCTCGCCGTCATCATCCTCGCCTTGACCAAGGAACGAATGGAGCTGGCGCACCGCAACGCGGCGATGCTCGATCCGCTCACCGGCATCGCCAATCGCCGCGCCTTCCTCGAGCTGGGCAGCCGTCTGCTCAAGGCGCGCGTCCGCGACCGCAAGCCGGTGGCGGTGATCCTGTTCGACCTCGATCGCTTCAAGGAGATCAACGATCGCTTCGGCCATTCCGCCGGCGACCGGGTGCTGAAGACCTTCTGCCGCGTGGCGCGCGCGACGCTGCGTGCCGATGATCTGATCGGCCGGCTCGGCGGCGAGGAATTCGCGGCCATTCTTTCCGGCATGCCGGCAGTGGGAGCGGCGGCCACCGCCGAGCGCATTCGCGCCGCGTTCGAGGCGGCGGTGGGCACGGTCGCCACCACCGTCAGCGCCGGCATCGTCGCCTCGGAATCGCCGGGCAACGACATCGAGCTCCTGCTCGACCGCGCCGACGAGGCGCTCTATCTCGCCAAGGCGAACGGCCGCAACCGCATCGAGGTGCTCGATTTCGGCTCTGGTACTCCGGTGCGCGCCGCATCGGCTGCTGGATTGCATGCGCCGGCGCTGGTGCCGGAGCCCGGCGAGATGCCCGCGGCGCGCACGGGCGTGCGCTGACGAATCGTTCAGCGTGCACTGCGGCGGACGATTCGCCGTTTCATCGCTACATTGCCTCACCCGAATCACGAGGAAACGGCCATGATCGAGCTCAAGACGCTTTACCTGATATCGGTGTGCGTCACGGCGCTGTTGGGTTTTCTCTTGCTGTTCGTGTGGTCGCGGTATCCCGCCATGCAGGCGTTGTGGTGGTGGGTGGCGGCCGAATTCGCGCTGGCGATCGGTCTCGCGCTCCTCGGTCTGCGCGAGAGCATCCATCACATTCCTTCTATCGCGCTCGCCAACGCCATGATCGCACTCTCGGCGGCGCTGTTCTGGACGGGCGCCCGCGTGCTCGAACGGCGAAAGCCGGACGTGCGATGGCTGTTCGCCGGTCCGGTGCTGTGGCTCGTGGCCTGCCTGATCCCGCAGTTCTACGGCGCGATCAACGCCCGCACCGGGCTGATGGCCGTGATCCTCGGCGCCTACACGTGGTGGCTGGCCTGGGAGCTGTGGAAGACGCGGCGGCTGCGCGACGCGATCCGCTGGGCGCTGATCGTGATCGTCGCGCTCCAGGGCGCCCTGTTCCTGGCGCGCCTGCCGGCGGCCATATGGGCGCCGATCCAGGAGGCGCTGCCCGGCGTCGGCAGCACCTGGTACACGGTGCACCAGTTCGAGATCGTGCTCTACAAGATCGCGATCGTCGTCCTGTTCATCGTGCTGGCGGTGGGACGCAAACCGGCGGCGGCGCCGGCGGTGGCGGCGAAACCGAAGCGGCGGCGGTGAACGCGCCCGCCGGCGCAAAGGGGCTAAGCAAACATTAAGCATTCCGGCCTTAGGCTTTCGTCATGCGCATTGCATCGAAAGCCACCCTTGAGCTTGCCCGGCT
>DATNNN010000182.1:0-22442 GCA_035601815.1 Xanthobacteraceae bacterium
ACTTCCTTGGTCGGATCGATATGGCCTGTCATGATATCTCCCGTCGCGGTCGCTGCCGGCTATCATCTAGTATGCGTCTTGGGGGGAAGCCATAGTGAACGCAATTGCCAATCTGTTGGTGGCGCTGGTCGCCGCGCTGCATGTCTATTTTCTGGTGCTGGAGATGTTCCTCTGGACCAAGCCGCGGGGCTTGAAGACGTTTCACAACACGCCCGAGAAGGCCGCCGATTCGGCCGTGTTGGCCGCCAATCAAGGGCTCTATAACGGCTTTCTCGCCGCGGGCCTGGTCTGGGGCCTGTTGCATCCGGCGCCGGCGGTGGCCTTTCAGATCAAGGTCTTCTTCCTCGCCTGTGTGGTGATCGCCGGCATCTACGGCGCCGTCACCGTGTCGAAGCGCATCCTTATGGTGCAGGCGCTGCCTGCGGCGATCGCGCTCGTCCTTCTCCTCATTCCGTAGAGAGCCGATGGCCCCGATCAACAAGATCAAGGCGCGGCTACCGCGGGGCTTGAATGACCGCGACGCGGTGGAGATCGCCGCCACCCGCGACATGGTGGAGAAGATCCGCCAGGTCTACGAGCGCTACGGCTTCGAGGCGGTGGAGACGCCAGTGATCGAGTACAGCGACGTGCTCGGCAAGTTCCTGCCGGATCAAGACCGGCCGAACGAAGGCGTTTTCTCCTTGGAGGACGACGACGAGCAGTGGCTGTCGCTGCGCTACGACCTGACGGCGCCGCTCGCGCGCTATGTGGCGGAGAATTTCGACCGACTGTCGAAGCCCTATCGGAGCTATCGCTACGGCTGGGTCTTCCGCAACGAGAAGCCGGGGCCGGGACGCTATCGCCAGTTCCTGCAGTTCGACGCCGACACCGTGGGTGCCGCGAGCGTCGCCGCCGATGCCGAGATGTGCATGATGGCGGCGGACACGATGGAGGCGTTGGGGATCAAGCGGGGCGATTACATTATCAAGGTCAACAATAGAAAGGTGCTTGATGGAGTTCTCGAAGTAGTTGGTCTGAGTGGGGATACAAAGATTGGACAACGAACCACGGTTCTACGCGCAATCGATAAACTGGACCGATTAGGAATCGCCGGTGTGCGGCAGTTGCTGGGCAATGGCCGCAAAGATGAGAGTGGAGATTTCACGAAGGGCGCTGGCCTTAATGCACAGCAAATCGAACGTCTGATCGAGTTTGTCGAAATGGCAGCTCAGACGTCAGCCAATTTGGCAGCGGGAAAGGGAAGTCCGTTTTTGATGCCACAAAATCTGGATCAGGATGCGTTTATGATCCCCAAGGAAGGATCGTTTTATGCAGGGTCGGCCTCGGCAATGGAAGGATGGAATGAGCTAGAGGAGATCCGCGGCCTTCTACGTACCGCCGGCTACGGAACTGATCGTATTCGCATTGATCCGTCTGTAGTCCGCGGCCTCGAGTACTACACCGGCCCGGTCTACGAGGCCGATCTCACCTTCGAGACCAAGAGCGACGACGGCAAGCCGGTGCGCTTCGGCTCGGTCGGCGGCGGCGGGCGCTACGACGGGCTGATCGCGCGCTTCCGCGGCGAGCCGGTGCCGGCGACCGGCTTCTCCATCGGCGTGTCGCGTCTCCTCGCCGCGCTCCGTCATCTCGGCAAGGCGCAATCGAAGCCCGAGCCCGGCCCGGTGGTGGTCACTGTGTTCGACAAGGACCGCATCGCCGACTACCAGCGCATGGTGCAGACGCTGCGGAGCGCCGGCATCCGCGCCGAGCTCTATCTCGGCTCAGGCAAGATGGGGCCACAGCTCAAATATGCTGACAAACGCAATGCGCCCTGCGTGGTCATCCAGGGCGGCGACGAGAAGGCCAAAGGCGAGATCCAGATCAAGGACCTGATCGAGGGCGCCAAGGCCGCCGCGGCCATCGCCTCCAACCAGGAATGGCGCGAGTCCCGGCCGGCGCAGTTCTCGGTGCCCGAGGACAAGCTCGTCGAAGAGGTCCGCAAGGTGCTCGCCCGCCACGGCATCGCGTAACCGAAACCGCCGCCGTTCCACGGCCTTAGACCGCCCTCCTTAACCCTTCGCCGATCGGCGCAAGTCCCCGCGCGGCCCTGTCGCGCCCGCGGCTTAAGCACGCCATGCTATTGATCTTGCTTCCATTCGTGCCCGGGTATACCGCGGCAAACGTTTGGGGGAGAACGCCCTGGTGCTCCAACAGCCGGCCCGTGCGGCCTGGGACTACGCGCGCTCGCACCGCGTGCTGACGCTCGTCGTCGTCGGGGCGCTGATCGCGCTCGCGCTCGTCATTTCCTCCAAGGCCCGCTTCTCCTCCGAGCCCGAGCGGCCCAACGGAAAGCCGGCGAGCGAAAACGGCGCGCGCATCTTCACGCCGACGCCGGCGCAGTGGGCGGCGTTCCAGATTGAACCTGTGGGCAAGCGCGCGTTCCACGCCGAGATCGTCACGGAAGGCAAGATCTCCGTCGACGAGGAGCGCGCGACGCCGATCTTCTCGCCCTATTCCGGCCGGGTCACCCGGTTGCTGGCGAAGCCCGGCGAGACGGTGAAGCGCGGCCAGGCGCTCTTCATGCTCGACGTCGCCGACATGGTGCAGGGCCAGAACGATTTCATCGCGGCGGCAAACTCGCTGAACAAGGCGCGCTCGCAGCTCGCCCTTGCGCGCCTCACCGACAAGCGCCAGCGCGACCTCTACGAAGGCAAGGCGACGCCACTCAAGGAAGTGCAGCAGGCGCAGGCGGCCCTGATCGCGGCCGAGAACGATCTGCGCTCCGCCGAAGTCGCTTTCGAGGCCATGCGCAACCGCCTGCGCTTGCTCGGCCGCAACGACGAAGAGATCGCTGTGTTTCAGAACCGCGGCGAGATCAATCCCGAAACGCCGATTTACGCGCCGATCGCCGGCACCGTCGTGCAGCGCAAGGTCGGCCCCGGCCAGTATGTGTCGAGCGGCGCCAGCGACCCGGTATTCGTCATCGGCGATCTCTCCACCGTCTGGCTCGTCGCCTACGCGCGCGAAGCCGACACGCCGAAGCTCTCGGTCGGCGCAACCCTGAGCTTCCAGGTGCTCGCCTATCCAGAGCGGGTGTTCAAGACCAAGGTGGACTACGTGGCGGCGGCGGTGGACCCGGCAACGCGCCGCATCCTGGTACGCGCGTCCGTCGACAACGCCGAACATCTGTTGAAGCCGGAAATGTTCGCCACCGTCACCCTATTCAGCGCCGACGGCGAGCCGGCGCCCGCGGTGCCGCGGCAGGCGATCATCTACCAGGGCGACACGGCGCGGGTATGGGTCGCGCGCGACGACAAGACGCTGGAGTCCCGCACGATCCGCCTCGGGCTCGTCAACGAGTCCCTCGTGCAGGTGGTCGCCGGCCTTGAAGCCGGCGAGCGCGTCGTCACCAAGGGTTACCTCTTCATCGACCGGGCGGCGTCAGGAAACTAGCTCGCCGAGTGGGCATCGTCATGGAGTCGGCTGAACGTGCTGCGTAGCCTGATCGCCTCCTGCCTGACGCGGCGGCCGCTTATGCTGGTCGCGCTCGCGGCATTTCTCGGCCTCGGCTACGCCGCCTTCACCCGGCTCAACATCGAGGCCTATCCCGACCCGACACCGCCGATCATCGAGATCATCGCCCAGAACCCCGGCCAGTCGCCGGAGGAAATGGAGCGCTACGTCACGATCCCCATCGAGATCGCGGTCGCGAGCACGCCGGGCCTGAAATATCTCCGCTCCAATACCGTCTTCGCGCTCAGTTTCCTGCGTCTCCAGTTCGAGTATGGCCGGGACTACTACTTCGTCCGCCAACAGCTGATCAACCGCCTGAAGGACGTCCAGCTTCCGAATGGTGTGCAGCCGGTGATCTCGCCGGCCGGGACGGTTGGCGAGATCATCCGTTACGAGCTCAAGGGTCCGCCTGGGATGGACCTGATCACGCTCAAGACGCTGCAGAACTGGGTCGTAGAGCCGCGGCTGCGCCTGGTATCGGGTATATCCGACGTGATCGTACTCGGCGGCAAAACCAAGCAATACCAAGTCGAGGTCGACCTCAACCGCATGCGCGCCTACGGGCTGACGCTGCCGCAGATCATGAGCGCCATCTCCACGAGCAACTCCAACGTGGGCGGCCGCACCATCGCGCTCGGCGAGCAATCGGTGAACGTGCGCGGCCTCGGGGTGGTGCAGTCGACCGCCGACATCGGAAACGTGGTGATCGCGCAGTTTGGCGGATTGCCGGTGCTTCTGTCGGACGTGGCGAGCGTGCAGATCGGCTTCGCGCCGCGACTCGGCATTGCCGGTCGCGACGGCGATACCGACATCATGTTCGGCGTCGTATTGATGCAGAAATTCGAGCGCACCATGGAAGTGGTGACGCGCGTGCGCGCGGCCATCGAGCGGCTGAATACCGATGGCACGCTGCCAGCCGGCGTCAAGATCGACGCGTTCTACGACCGTGGCGATCTCGTCGCCGTCACCGTGAACACGGTGCTGCACAACATGCTGTTCGGCATCGTGTTGATCTTCCTGATCCAGTGGCTGTTCCTCGGCGACCTGCGCTGCGCGCTCATCGTCGCCTCGACGATCCCGGTGGCGCTGTCGCTCGCCGTCATCATCACCGTATTGCGCGGCGAATCCGCGAACCTGTTGTCGATCGGCGCGATCGATCTCGGCATCATCGTCGACGCGAGCGTCATCATGGTGGAAAACATCTTCCGCCATTTTGCCGAATACACCCACCGTCATCCCGTTGCCGGGCCCCATACCGGTGCGAAGCTGAGCCGGGTGCTCACCGCTGCGGCCGAGGTCGACCGGCCAATCCTCTTCTCGGTGCTGATCACCGTTGCTGCCTTCATTCCGCTTTTCACCATGCAGGGCGTCGAAGGGCAGATATTCGGGCCCATGGCGCGCACGTATGCGTATGCGCTGATCGGCGCGGTGGTCGCCACCTTCACGGTGACGCCGGTCATGGCCTCGATCCTGCTGCCGGAGCGCGTGCGCGAGGTCGAGACCCTCGTCGTGCGCAACATCCGCCGCGTCTATCAGCCGTTGCTGGGCATCACGGTGCGCAACGCGCGCCTCTCGGCGATGATCGCCATTGCCTTCCTGCTCCTCTGTGTCGGCATCGGATCGCGGCTTGGAACGGAATTTCTGCCGAAGCTCGAGGAAGGCAACCTGTGGATCCGAGCGCTGCTGCCGCCGACGATCACGCTCGAGGCAGGCCTGGATACAGTGGGGCGCATTCGCGGCGTGATCGGGAGCTATCCGCCGGTTCGCACCGTCGTGTCCGAACAGGGCCGCGGCGAGGACGCCACCGATCCTGATGGCTCCTTCGTCGCCGAATTCTTCGTGCCGCTGAAGCCCACGAGCGAATGGCCAAGCGGGCTCAGCAAGGAGCAACTCGTGCGCCAGATCAGCGACCGGCTGCAGCGCGAGTTCGTCGGCATCGACTTCAATTTCTCCCAGTACATCCAGGACAACATCGAGGAAGCGGTATCCGGCGTGAAGGGCGAGAACTCGGTCAAGATCTTCGGACCCGATCTCGCCACCCTGCAACGGCTGTCGGAGAAGGTGAAGGACGAGATCGCCAAGGTGCCGGGCGTGAACGATCCCGGCGCCTTCAACCTCCTCGGACAACCGAACCTGGTCGTCCGCATCGACCGCGCCAAGGCGGCGCGCTACGGATTCTCGATCAGCGACATCAATGCCGTCGTACAAGCCGCGATCGGCGGGCAGGAAGTGACCCGGGTCTACGAAGGCGAGAGGAACTTCGCGCTCACCGTGCGGCTGGCGCCGAAGTATCGCAGCGACATGGACGCCATCCGCTCGATTCCCGTGGCGCTGCCGAACAGCGACCCGACCAAATGGCCGCCTGCCTATATTTCGCTTGGCGACCTTGCCGACGTGCGGCTCGAGACCGGCGCGGCTTACATCTATCGAGAGAACGCCCAGCGCTTCGTTCCGCTGAAATACAGCGTGCGCAATCGCGACCTTGGGTCGACGGTGGCAGAAGCGCAGGAGCGGATTGAACGTAACGTGCCGCTGCCGCCGGGCTACCGGATGGAATGGGCCGGCGAGTACGGCGCGCTGGTGGACGCCAAGCAGCGCCTCGCCATCATCGTGCCGGTGAGCCTTATCCTCATCTTGATGCTGCTTTATAGCCTGTTCAATTCCGTGCGCGACAGCCTGCTCGCGCTTGCGGGCATTCCGTTTGCCGTCGCCGGGGGAATTCTCGGTCTGTACGTCGCCGGGCTCAATTTCAGCGTCTCAGCCGCCGTCGGCTTTATCTCGTTGTTCGGGGTGTCGGCGATGGATGGCATCCTGCTCCTCTCCTACATCCGCCGCGACATGGAGCAGGGAAAAGGCAGCGAGGAGTCCATCATCGATTCGGCGCAGACCCGTATGCGCCAGATCTTCATGACCGGCTTTTCCGCCTGCATCGGTCTCGTCCCCGCGGCGATTTCAACCGGCATCGGCTCGCAAGTGCAGCAGCCGCTTGCCTGCGTGATCGTTGGCGGCATGCTCTTGTCGCCGATCTGCAGCCTGCTCGTGATCCCGACGCTGGCGCGCCTGTTCCTGCCCCAGGTGGCGGAATCCGGGGGCCGCCCCGCGGAAGAGCACCCGGCGCCGCGGCCCGCCGAATAGCTACTTGCCGCTCGGCGTGCGCACGCCGCCCCACACGTCGCGTACCTGCTGGTAGTTCGTCACCGGGTCGTATTCCGGCGTCGGCAAGCCGAGCCGGCGGTGATCGAGCCGCCCGATGGCGCTGAGCAACGTGTAGGACGCGACGACCCGGTCGCGCTGGGCCTGCACGAAGCGGGCGCGCGCGCTTGATTGATCCTGAAGCGCATTCAGCACGTCGATGGTGGTGCGCTGGCCGCCCTCGGCCTCCTTACGTACGCCGGCGAGCGCGGTGGTGGCGGCGCGCGTCTCGGCTTGCGCCGCGTTGATGGCGACGCGGGCGCCCTCATAGGCCGCCCAGGCGCCGACGATCGCGGTCGCCACCTGGGTGCGAGCCACGTCGAACTCGATGCGGCGCTGCCCGTAGATCTCTTTCGCCTGGCGCACCTGCGAAGCCACGAGCCCGCCGTCGTAGATGGGAACGCTGAGCTGACCGATGATCGAGGCCTGGTCGGTACGCGCGGTGCCGAGCGTGGTGTCGGTCTGCACATTGCGCGAGACGCTGCCCTGCGCGCTGAGCGTGGGCAGCAAGGAGCTTTCGGCGATCTTCACCGCGAACTGGGCGGCGTCGACGTTGTAGTTCGCGACCAGTACCGCCGGATGCTCGTGGTGGCCGATCTCGATCGCCTCCTCGCGCGAGCGCGGCAGCAGCGCATCGATGGGATCGGCCGGGATGACACGGCCGGGGGAGAGGCCGATCACCTGGTAGTAGGCGGCCTGCGAAACCGCCAGCGCGATCTCGGCGGCGTTGAGGTCGGCGGCACCCCGGCTCATGCGCGCCTCGGTCTGCGCCACGTCCGTGGGCGTCACGTCGCCGGCGTCGTAGCGGCGGCGTGTGACGCCGTTGAGCTCGCGCAAAAGGTTGGCATTCGCCCGCTGCACCTCGACCAGGGTTCGATCGCGACCCACGTTCGAATAAGCATTGACCGCGTCGAGCAGTACGTCCTGCTCGATGCCGCGCAGCGCCTCGTGGGCCGCCTGCACCTGGGCCTCGGCCTGGCGAACGGCATTGCCGGTCCTGAGCCCGTTATAGATCGTCTGGTTGATGGTGACGCCGGCCGTCCACGGCTTGAGCGTGGACGAGACCTCGCCAATGCCGGGCAAGAGATTGCGCACCGCCTGCAAGCCGCCGCTCGCACCGACGGTCACTTGCGGACGATAGCCGGCAAGGGCCTGGGGCACGCCTTCGTCGATGGCGCGCACCTTGGCGCGCTCGGCATTCAGGGTGCGGTTGATTTGATAGGTGTGGGCCAGCGCCTCGGCGAGCGTCTCCGCCCGCGCCGGCGCGGCAAGGGCGCAGACAAGCGCAAAGGCGGCCATGAGCCGCCCCGCACGGGTCGTGCAGGTCCGAGAGCCTCGCATCTGGTTGCTTACTCGCCGCCGTTTGCCGGCAGGCACGCCTCCGGAAAGTCGGGGCGGATGTTATGCGCGTGCCTGGCCAAGTTCCAGCACGCGCGGAGCGCCCGGCACGGCTAAGGACGGCCTGTGGCTAAAAGGACGCACCGATCCGAAAGACCGTCTGATGCCGCGCGAAATTCTCCAGATCGAGAGGCCCGGCGAAGCCCGTCGCCCGTCCCGCCACCTGCGCGTTCCAGCCGAGCGACACGAAAAGTCTTGAACCGACTTTGACATAGAGCGTGGGGCCGACGAACAGCGCCTGCCCGGCCAGCGAGTTGAGCCCCATTCCCTCATCAGAATCGGACGTTGGCAAACAGCCGGACGTTGCGGCCGGGCAGAAGCACCTCGTCTTTGGTGAAGGAGACGGAATTGCGAATATCGTCGTTGAGCAGATTGTCGCCGGTCACTCCAAGCGTGATCTCATAGACAGCGATGCCCGCCTCCTTGATCTTCCGCGTGTAGCTGATCTCGGCCCTGAGCAGATTGTAGCCTGGGGTCGACGTCTCGGCGTCGGTGATGTTGTTCTGGGCGAACGCGTGAAGGAGATTCACGCGGGCGAGCCAGCTGCCGTCGCGGTAGAAGACGCCCCCGCCCGCGCGCACCGGCGGGATGCGCGGAACGTTCGTGCCGTCGGTGAAGGTCGCCCGCACGATGTCGAATTGGCTTTCCAGGCCGAACACGCCGGCCCAGAGCGGCGCGATGTCCCACTGGCTTTGGAATTCGCCGCCGCGAAAGATCGCGTCGCGTTGGGAATAGACGGCTTGCTTGAGCACGCCACCAGGCACACCGCAGGTGTCGAAGGTAGCGTCGCACATCACACCCGTCAGCCGTCGGTAAATGAAACCACTGAAACGGGTGAAATAGGCCGTCGCCTCGAAGCGAAACGGTCCCGTAGCGCGGCGCAATCCGACCTCGATGGAACTCGCGACCTCGATGTTAAGATTCGGATTGCCGATGTCGAATGTTCCCGTGGCGTCGTGCGCCCCGCGCGAGAAAAGCTCTGCCGGTTTCGGCGCCCGCTCGACACGTTGCGCGGTGATACTGGCCGCGAGGTCCCAGGGAAGATTCTTGATGACACCGAAACTGACGCTCTTCGGCGTGAACTCGGGGCTGCGTTGAGTTCCCACCAGGGGATTGCCGTCGGGCAGAAAGTCGCCTGGGAAGATCGGCGTCATGCCGAACAGCTTGACCCGCTCGATACGGCCAGCGACCTGGGCTTTCAGGGTCTCGGTGAACTTGAGTTCGTTGAAGAGATAGCCGGCGACACGAGTGTTCGTGTTCGGATCCCAAAGGCCCGGGTTGTCGGGACTCGGCGCGGTGAGCCGCTGATGTCCGCCCTGAATGCCGAGCGCGGTGGTGAGCGCCGCGAAAGCCAAATTCACCGGCGCGAGCTGCATCTCGACCCGGCCCTCCTGCTCCTTGTTGCTGAACAGCTGGCGGACGCCGTCGGTGGCTGGATTCATCGGATCGGCAAGGCCGATTTCGGAGTGCTTGTAGTCGGTAGCCCCGAACCAGAAACGGATCGCCTCGATGGCGGAGGAATCCGGCCGCAGCTCGCCTTTGCTGTTCACCTTGGTCTGGCGCGCGTCGATGCGCGTGTTGTGGTCTTCCCCGTCGATTCCGGGAATGCGGTAGAGGCTGTTGGTCTGCGAGACGGCGACGCCAAAGAAACCCCTATCGAAAATATAGGAACCACCCACTGACCCGCCATCGGAGCGCAGCGCCGCGTTCGGCTGCTTGCCGTTGAACGGGCGTGCCGGATCGAACCGGTACGGGTAGCTGGGAATGCCGTAGTCGCCTGCGCTGCGGCCATAGGCGTCGGCGTGAAAAGCAAAATTGCCGTGACCGGCGTCGAGCAGCACCGCTCCATTGAGCCCGTTGTCGGCCGAGCTTAGGTTGCCGCGAAGTTCCGTGACGATGCCACGGGCCGGGATTGAGCTTGGAATGCGGTTGTTGCTTGCGCTCACGACGCCGCCGATCGCCTGCGAGCCATAGCGTAGCGTAGCCGGGCCTCGGATCACCTCGATCTGGTTGGTCGCCAGCGGGTCGATGGGAACGAAGTGGTCCTCGCCCAGGTCCGAGGCGCCGTTACTGCCAAGGCCATTCTCCACGATACCCACGCGATTCATGTCGAGGCCGCGGATGATCGGTCGGCTCGATGCGCCGGGCGCGAAGCTCGAGCCGGTGATGCCAGGCTTGGCGAACAGCAAATCGCCGAGCGTGTTTCCTGGATTGCGCCTTATCTCCTCGTTCGGAACGACCGTGACCGTCGCGAACTGATCGGTGACGATGGGAAGCGTCCCCTGCAGTAGTGCCTGCGTTTCAGAACCAAGCAGCGGAGTGCCCGCTCCGTCCGAAGGCTGTCGCAAGATCGGGCTCGGTGACGTGGCGATGACGACGGTTTCAGGAAGCTGAACCGTTTGCGCGCGAACGGGCAGCACGACGAAGAATCCCAAAAGCAACGCCAGCGACCCACGCAAGATCGACATTTCCGACACCAATTTGATATACTATATCATCTGATACAATATCACGACCGACCTCGCAACAAGACGGCGCGTGTACGCCGGGTTTTTTGCAGCCGCGGGCAGCCGTGCTACAGGCCGCCACTCATTCGGGACGCAATGTCATGGCCGGGCCGCCCACCATCAACGGCAGGACGCGCGGGGACGCGCTCGTGGCGCTTTACGAGCGCGCGGGATACCTGCGCGTCGAGCCGCCCATCCTGCAGCCGGCCGAGATCTTCCTCGAGCTTGCCGGCGAGGAGCTGCGCCGGCGGCTGTTCCTCACCACAGGCGCCGCGGGACGGGAGCTCTGCCTGCGGCCCGATCTCACGATCCCGGTATGCCGCGAGCATCTCGCGGCACACGCGGAGAAGCGCGCGGCCGCCTATTGCTATCTCGGGCCGGTGTTCCGCGATGAAGGCGCCGGCGACTTCCTCCAGGCGGGCGTGGAATCCCTCGGCCGTCACGATCGCGAGGCGGCGGACGCGGAGATCTTCGCGCTCGCGGTGGAAAGCGCACACGCTGCCGGCTGCCGGCGGCTCGCGCTGCGCATGGGGGACGTAGAGCTGTTCGCGGCACTGATCGAGGCGCTCGATCTCTCGCCGGCGTGGCGACGGCGCCTGGTCAAGGATTTCAACCGCTCCGGCACGCTCGCCGACGACCTCGCAACGTTGAAGCACGCACCCGGCACGGTCGCCTCGCGCGGCGGCGTGCTCGCGGCCATCGCCGGTTCCGATCCGGCAGGCGCCCGCGCGCTCGTCGCCGACCTTCTGTCCATCGCCGGGATCAAGACGGTGGGCGGCCGCAGCGTCGAGGAGATTGCCGAGCGCTTCCTCGAGCAGGCCTCCCTTGGCGCCACCGCGGGGCTGCGCGCCGAGACCATGGCCGTGCTCGATCGCTATCTCGCCGTCGAGGGCGACCCCGACGAGGTGGCGGCGGTGCTGCGCGAGCTTGCGGCGGACGCCGCGCTCGACCTTTCGCGCGCGCTCGATTCCTTCGAGCGGCGCACCGGCTTCCTTGCCGCCGGCGGCGTCGACGTGACGCAAATCCGCTTCGCCACCGCCTTCGGCCGGCCGCTCGACTACTACACCGGCATGGTGTTCGAGCTTTCCGACGCCGACGGCCGTGTCGCCGGGCCGCTCGTGGCCGGCGGCCGCTATGACCGGCTGATGAGCGTGCTCGGCAGCGACGAACCGATGGCGGCCGTGGGCTTCGCCGCCTGGGTCGACCGCCTGGCGGCGGCGGGAGACGAGCCATGAGCCTCGTCATCGCTGTTCCGTCCAAGGGAAGGCTCATGGAGAACGCCCACGCCTTCTTCGCGCGGGCCGGCATCACCCTGAAGCAGCCGGGCGGCGGCCGCGATTACCGTGGCCTGGTGCCGGAAATCCCCGGCGTCGAGGTCGCCTATCTGTCGGCGGCCGAGATCGCGGGCCAGCTCGCGTCGGGTGGCGCGCACCTGGGAGTGACCGGCGAGGATCTGGTGCGGGAGATGATCCCGGATTCCGACAAGCAGGTGCTGCTCCTCGACGGCCTCGGCTTCGGCTTCGCCAACGTCGCGGTCGCCGTGCCGCAGGCATGGATCGACGTGCGCACCATGCGCGACCTCGACGACGTGGTAACGGCGTTCCATGCCCGCCACGGCCGGCGCATGCGGGTTGCCACCAAGTACGTGAACCTGACCCGCGGCTTCTTCGCGCGTTACGGCATCGTCGACTACCGCGTAGTAGAGAGCCTCGGCGCCACCGAGGGCGCGCCCGCCGCGGGCGCCGCCGAGCTCATAGTCGACATCACCACCACCGGCGCCACCCTCGCCGCCAACGGCCTGAAGGTGGTGGACGACGGCATCATGCTGCGCTCGCAGGCGAACCTCGTGGCTTCGCTCGGCGCGGAATGGGACGCCGACGCGCGGGCCGCGGCGCGCGCGCTGTTGGACCGCATCGCCGCCGAGCGCCGGGCGCGCACCATGCGTGAGGTGCGCACGCGCTTTGCCGAGGCCGACGCGGAGATGGTGGCCGAAGCGGTGGGCCGCTTCGGCGTGGTCGCGCCGCTCGGCGGGCCAACCTCGTCGGGCACGCTGACGCTCCTCTGTCCGCCCGAGGCGGTGCATTTGCTCGCGACCTTCCTGCGTGAGCAGGGAGCCGAACACGTCATGGTGGCGGCGCCGGAATATGTGTTCGCCCGGGCCAATCCGCTCTACGACGCGCTGGAGGCCCGGCTCGACCGCTAGCGTAGCGCGCGGAAGACGACGACGCGGGCCAGCGTGAAGTTCACGATGAAGCCCGCAAGGATGCCGAGAATTTTCGCGGCGAGGAGCGGCATGTAGGGCGCCGCGATCACGAGGATTCCGGTGTTGGCGACAAGGCCGCCGACCTGGGTCAGCGTGAAGATCAGGTAATCGGAAAAGCTGAAGGGCTTGGCATGCTCGGCAAACGTGAAGCGCGTGTTCAGCACATACGACGAGGTCACCGCCACGACCCAGGAAATCACGTTTGCCACGACGAGGGAGCTCGTGACGGTGGCGAGCGCGAGAAAGAAGAGGCCGGCATCGACCCCCGAGTTGATCAGGCCGACGACGCCGAAACGCATCATTTGGACGAGCAGCAAGCGGCGAATCTCCCGGGCCGGCGGGCTGCATAGCACGTCCGCCAAGGCGGCGGCGAAGCGGGATGACGCGCCTGCCGGCCTGCGCTAGGAAGCTCGTCCCGAGGGAAACAAAATGGCGCGTACGAAAAGTGGGGACGGACAGCCGGCCGCGGGCCTTTCCGTGGTGGTGCCGCTGTTCAATGAGGCGGCGAACCTGCCGGGGCTGCACGCGCGCCTGACGGCGCTCGCTGCCATGCTGGCGCGGAAGCGCGCGCTAAAGACCGAGATCGTCTACGTCGACGATGGAAGCTGGGACCGGACGCTCGCGATCGCGCGCGGCTTGCCGGCCGCCGCCGCCGACGTGCAGGTGCTGTCGCTGTCGCGCAACTTCGGCAAGGAGGCGGCGCTCGCCGCCGGACTCGATCACGCCCGCTTCGGTGCGGTCCTGTTCATGGATGGCGACGGCCAGCACGCCCCCGAGCTCGCCGAGAAGCTGGTGGCGCTGTGGCAGGACGAGAACTACGACGTGATCTATACGGCCAAATCCCACCGCCAGAGCGAAGGCGCCGCCCGCCGGCTCTCGATCCGATTGTTCTATCGCCTGCTCAATCTCGGCGCGCGCCACCCCATACCGGAGGACGCGAGCGACTTCCGCCTGCTGTCGCCGCGGGCAGCTGCGGCGCTGCGTGCGCTGCCGGAACGCAACCGCTTCTTCAAAGGCCTTTCGAGCTGGATCGGGTTCCGCCAGGTACGCGTGCCCTACGAACCGGAGGTGCGCGCCCATGGTCGCTCCACCTGGCATCTCCGCCACCTCGTCGGCCTGTCGATCGAAGGACTCACCGCCTTCTCAACGGCGCCGCTCAGGATCGCGAGCCTGTTCGGCCTCCTGCTTGCCGCGAGCGCGCTGTTCCTCGGCGCCTGGACGCTGATGGAGACCTTCGTCTATGGCAAGGACGTGCCGGGCTTCCCGTCGCTCATGGTGGGCATGATGGTGATCGGCGGCGTGCAGCTCCTGATGATCGGCGTGATGGGCGAGTACATCGCGAAAATCCTGTCGGAGCTGAAGGCGCGGCCGGTCTATTTCGTCGCCGAGCAGGAACTGAAGGAGGCCCAGGCGGAAAAATCGAACGCCGCGCGCGGAAAGCGCGGAGCCAAGGCATGAGCGCGCGGCGCATCATCCTTTGCGCCGACGACTATGCGATCGCGCCCGGGGTCTCGCGTGGCATCCGTGCGCTCATCGCTGAGGGCCGGCTCAACGCGACCACAGTGATGACGGTGTTTCCGGAATTCGCCGAGGAAGCGGCGAAGCTCAAGGAGACGAAATCGCCGATCCAATTCTGGAGCGGGCTGCATGTGACGCTGACCGGGGGCTACAAGCCGCTCTACGCGAATCCGCTCAAGGGCGCCGACCGCCTGCCCTCTTTCGTCGAACTCGCCAATCCGCTGCGCGTCGATCGCGCCGCGGTGGAGGCCGAAACCGAGGCGCAGCTCGAGGCCTTCCGTGCAGCTTTCGGCCGCAATCCCGATTTCGTCGACGGCCACCAGCATGCCCAGCTTCTGCCCGCCGTGCGCGCGCCCTTCTTGGCGGCGGTCGCCCGCGGCGCACCGAACGCCTGGGTGCGCCAATGCGGGCCGGCACATCTTTCCGGCTACTTCGCGGACGTCAAGAACGTGCTCATCGCCTGGGGGTCGATCGGCTTCCGCCGCGCCGCGCGCAAGAAGCGGCTCGCCATGAACCCGGCGTTCGCCGGCGCCTACGATCTTTGGGGCAACGAGGATTTCGGCAAGCTGTTCGACGGCTTCCTGCGCGGCCTGCCGGAAGGCGCCGTGGTCATGTGCCATCCCGGCTTCGTCGACGACGTCTTGCGCGGGCGCGACCGCCTCACCGACCGGCGCGAGGTGGAGCAGGCGTTCCTTGCCGGCGATGAGATGCCGCAGACGCTTGCCCGCGCCGGCCTGTCCCTGTCGTAGTCTCAGGCGGTGTTGAGCTCCGCGTCCGCCAGGCGGTGGACGTCGCCGTCGCGCACCATATCGACCCGGCGGCGATGGAAGGCGCGCAGCGTCGACCGGTGGCCGATGGACACGATGGTTGTGCCGGCGAGCCGCTCCTCCAAAAGCTTGTAGAGCGCCGCCTCCGCCGTCTCGTCGAGAGAAGCGGTGGCCTCGTCGAGGAACAAATAATCCGGCTTGTGCAAAATCGCGCGCGCGAGCCCAAGGCGCTGCTGCTCACCGAGCGACAGCATGCGGTTCCAGTGCGCCTCTTCCTCAAGCCGAACGGCGAGCCGCGGCAGGCCCACAGCCTCGATCACGGTGCGGATCTCCTCGGGCGAAAACGCGCCGGGATCGGCCGGATAGCTCACCGCCGCGTGCAGCGAGCCGATGGGAAAATACGGCCGCTGCGGCAGCAGCATGAGCTTGGCCTCGCGCGGGGTCGCGATTTCGCCGGAGCCGAACGGCCAGATGCCGGCGATGACCCGGAAGAGCGTCGACTTTCCCGATCCCGACGGGCCGGTGACCAACACCCGCTCGCCTGGCTTGAAGGCGACGCCGTCGGCACGCGCCAGCGGCGCGCCATCGGGAAGCTTCACTTGCAGATTTGCGATCGCGACGTTGTCGGTGCCGTCGCGCGCCACGACCGAAATCACTGGCGGCACCCGGGCGGCGGCTTGGCCGGACACGATCGAAGCCTGGAAACCGGTGAGCCGCTCCACCACCGCCCGCCACTCGGCGAGCGTGCGGTAGGCGTTGATGAAGAATGAGAACGCGCCCTCCACCCGGTTGAAAGCGGAGGCCGTCTGCATCAGGCCGCCAAGCTGGAAGGCGCCGGCGAAGTACGCTGGGCTCGCCACGACATACGGAAAAATAATGGACGCTTGGTTGAAACTGGCAGTGAAGAAGGTGAGCTGTTTCTGCTTCGACATGATGAGAAGCCAGTTTCGCACCACATTGGCAAAACGATCCATGAGCCGCATGCGCTCCGCGGGCTCGCCGTGCAGGAGCGCGATCTGCTCGGCATTCTCGCGGGTGCGCACGAGGTTGAAGCGGAAGTCGGCTTCGTAACGCTGCTGGTTGAAGCTCAGGCGCACCAATGGATGGCCGATCAGGTGGGTGATCCAGGTGCCTAATGCGGCATAGAGCAATGCCGCCCACACGAGATAGCCGGGAAACGTCCAGTCGGAGCCGAAGATGTGCAGCGGTGCCTGGGCCGACAGCGACCACAGGATGAACACGAACGAGCCAAGCGTGACCACGGCGCCGAGGAGCCCGATCGAAAGAAAAAGGGAGCGGTCGACGAACAGCGCCAGGTCCTCGGCAATGCGCTGGTCAGGATTGTCCGCGGCGTCGCCGAGGAGCTGCATGCGGTAGTGATTGGCGCGCTCGAGCCAGGCGCCGAGGTACTGCGTGGTCAGCCAACGCCGCCAGCGGATCTGGAGCCATTGGTTGAGGTAGAGCTGGTAGACCGCGAGCACTATGTAGGCAGCGGCGAGCAAGCCGAAGAACGCGAGCTCGGTGACGAAGGAATCCCAATTGCGGTCCTGCAAGGCGTTGTAGAAGCGCAGGTTCCACTGGTTGAGCAGCACGGTGATGTAGACGGTGGAAAGCTCGATCGCGATCAGCGCCGCGAGCAGGGCGCGCCCGGGCCAGCGGTCCTCGCTGTTGAAATAGGGCACCGCGAGACGGCGGACGTCGGCGAGGGCGGCAAGGAAGTGGCGCACGGAATACTCCGTCTGCAAGGAATCGAGGGGAGTTCGGGCGAGATTAGCCGATTGGCTAGCCTCAATGGTGCGGCTTTTGCACGAATGTTGCCGCGGCGGCGCTATTGCAATTTCGGAGTGGCTGATAGGCTTTGGCAGGAACAAACCGGTGGCATAGGGAGAGCAGCATGCTTGGCAATCGGAATTTCGTCCGCACTCTCATTGGCGTGGTTGGCGTTGGCCTTGTCTGCGGCGGTGTGACGCTCGCACAAACACCGCAGCCGCAGCCGCCGCAGACGGTTCCGCAGCCTGTTCCCGGAGCGCCCGATCCTCAACTGCGCGTCGTGACCACGCCCACCGGCAAGAAAGTGCACATTTTGCCGGCAACGCTCGAGACGACCCAATGGGGCTGGTTCGATAACGCCCAACCGCCAGTGCTGCGCATCAAGTCGGGCGACACCGTCGCGCTAGAGACCATGATGCACAGCCACAATCAGGTCGTGCCCGGCACCACTATCGAACAGATCAAGAAGACGCGCACGGACTTTCCGGGCCGCGGACCACACACACTGACCGGACCCATCTACGTGGAGGAGGCGCAGCCAGGCGACGTGCTGAAGATCACGATCAACAAGATCGTGCCGCGCGCCTACGCCACCAACTTTAATGTACCCGGCATGTTCGGCCAGTTCCCGAAGGAATATCAGGACGGTCAGGTCAAATACCTCTACCTCGATCTCGATCGGAAGCAGGTCGAATTCCTGCCTGGCGTCATACTCCCGATCCGGCCGTTTCCGGGAACGCTGGCCGTAGCCCGCAAGGAGCCGGGACGCTACAGCTCCGTGCCGCCCGGTGAATTCGCGGGCAACATGGACATCCGCGACTTCGTCGAAGGCTCGAGCCTCTATGTGCCGGTGCATGTGCCGGGCGCGCTCATCTGGACCGGCGACTCGCACGCCGGACAAGGCAACGGCGAGGTGAACCTCACTGCGATCGAAACTGCCTATCGGGAATTCAACATCACGGTCGAGGTCATCAAGGGCAAGCCGCTCGACTTCCCGCGCATCGAGACGCAGAAATCCTGGATCACCATGGGATTCGACCAGGACCTCAACAAGGCGTGGGAACAAGCCAAGGCGCAGACCGTCAAGTTCCTCGCCGAGCAACGCAACATACCTGCCGACCAGGCGGCAAAGCTGATGCCGACCATCTCCGACTGCCGCGTCTCGCAAGTTGTCAACGTGAAGAAGGGTATCCACTGCCTCAATCCCAAGAATGTGCGCGACAAGGAGGACATGGAACGGCCCACGAAGGAGACCGCCAAGTACTACGTCAGCCACGTCAAGGACGCGGACCTGAACAAGGCGATGGATGGGGCGTCCATGGGCATGATCAAGTGGCTCGAGTCGAATAAGAAGATCGCGCGGCTCGACGCCTATGGTCTCGCGAGCGTGGCAATGGACTGCCGCGTGGGCGCCATTTCCGACACGGAGAAGAACGTTCACTGCCTCATGCCAAAGAGCATTTTCGTGGCGGGTCGGTGAACGCAACAAGCGTTCGCGTTTAATGGATAGCCGCTGGTCGAGTTCGAGAGCGATTCTCTGCGCGCTTGCGCTGGGAGCGCTTTCGTTTACGCCAGCGGCTGCCCAACAACGCCTTCACATCGTCACCACGACGACCGATCTCGCGAGCCTTGCCCAGGCCGTGGTGGGCGACTTTGCTGCGGTCGAAAGCATCATCCCGCCAGGGGTGGACCCAGAGGCGTTCGAGCCGCGCCCTTCCGATCTCACAAAGCTCAAAGGCGCGGCGATTGTCGTGCGCGTGGGTCTCGGCTTCGATCACTGGATCGACAAGCTGCTCTATCTGCACGGCGATGCGTCCATCAATCGCCGCGGACCCGGCTATGTGGACGCCTCGCTTGGCATCCCACTCCTGGAGATCAAGGGGCGCAGCATCGAGGTCGGCACCCAGGACGGCCACGCCCACGGCCTCGCCAATCCGCACTATTGGCTCGATCCGGCGCACGCAGAGATCATCACCGCGGCAATCGCCGAGGCAGCAATCCGGGTAGCGCCGGCGCTTGCCGAAAAAGTCATCGCCAACCGGGACCGTTTTCTTGAGCGCCTGCGCGCCCGGATCGCCGAATGGCAGCAACAGCTCGCGCCGTACCGTGCGACCCCACTCCTCGCCTATCACAACACCTGGCCCTACTTCGCGCGGCGGTTCCGGCTCGACATTGTCGACGTGATCGAGGTCAAGGAAGGTGTTGCGCCGAGCCCGGCGCGGCTCGCCCAGCTCGCCGCCAAGATCCGCGAAAAGCGTGTGCGCGCTATCCTGCACGAGACCTATGAGCCAGAGGAGGCGTCGCAGTTGCTGGCGCGGCGCACCGGCATTGCCGTGCTCAAGCTCGCGACCTCGGTCGGCAGCGTGCCCGAGGCAGGCGACTATCTCGCGCTGTTCGACCACAATGTCGGCGTCTTGGCGCGCGCTCTCGCGGCGGCCTCGAACTGACCATGCAGGACATTCTCGCATTCGCGCTCCTGCCGCTCGCGGCCGCCATCATCTTCACCGGCATCCACACCTGGCTCGGGCTGCAGGTGCTTCGCCGCAACATCGTGTTTGCGGACCTGGCGCTCGCCCAGATGGCGGCGCTCGGTGCCACGGTCGGCGTCGTTGCCGGACACGGTACGCAGAGCATCGGCGGGTTCGGCTACGCGTTCCTGTTCTCTGCCATCGGCGCTCTGTTCCTCACCGCGAGCCGGGCGCTGGCGCGGACCATGCGCCAGGAAGCGCTGATCGGCGTGCTCTATGTGGTCGCCACCGCCGCGACCATCCTCATCGTCGACCGCTCGCCACAAGGCGCGGAACACGTCAAGCGCATGCTCGTCGGCAGCATCCTGTCGGTCACGATGGAGGACTTGCTGAAATTGCTCCTGCTGTATGGCGCGGTGGGCGCGCTTCATTGGTTCGCGCGCCGGCCGCTGCTCGCGGTCGCCGAGGACGCCGAGAACACGAAGCGCCGAACGCCCGCCACGGCGTTCTGGGACCTCGTTTTCTACCTGTCGTTTGGCGTGGTGGTCACCTCCTCGGTCTCGATCGCCGGCGTCCTGCTCGTCTTTTGCTTCCTGATCGTGCCCGCCATGATCGGCCGGCTGTTCTCCATGCGTATCGGCGTCGGCCTCCTCATCGGCTGGTGCGCCGGCGCGCTCGCGAGCGCGGTTGGAGTGTTGGGCTCGTTCGTGCTGGACGCCCCCACCGGCGCGGCCACCGTCGTGGCCTTTGCGCTGGCGCTCGTGCTTGCCGGATGTGTGCGTTTTTTCATCACGGCACCGCGCAAGGAGCGGCAAAGAAATCGTCGGTTCGGGAGGCTCGGCGCCGGCTTCGCTTTCTTCGCCTTGCTCGGCCTCTCGGGCCTGTGGGTGATTGTGGCGCCCGCGGCAGATCATCCCGTGGTGGCGCTGATCGAGACCGTGAGCGGAATCGGGCCAGAGCGCTTCCTCAGCGCGCGAGAGCGCGATGAGTATCTCGACGCGACTGGGACCCGCGACCGTTTTCGCCGCGATGTGGACCGGCTCTACGACATGGAGCGCCGCTCCCGCTGGCAAGGCGAAGTGCTGTCCGATGACGATCTTCGCCGTATCGGCTCCATGCAGCAGACGCTCACGGAGATGGGCCGCGGCGAGCGCTTCGTGATGGATTACCTACGGGCCCGGGCGCGGGAGCGCGAGCGCTGGTATGTAGGGATTCCGCTCGCTGCCGTGGGGTTCGCCGGCCTCGCCTTTGTGTCTTGGCGCTGGCTGCCGCGCCGTCGTCGCGCAGCGCGCAAATGAAAAGGGCACGGCCGAAGCCGCGCCCTCATTCGTTTCAGCGGATGGGTCGGATCAGAAATCCATCCCGCCGCCGCCGGGCATGGCCGGCGCCGGGTTTTCCCTCTTCGGCATCTCCGCCACCATCGCTTCCGTGGTGATGAGCAGGCCCGCTACCGAGGCCGCGTCCTGCAACGCCGTGCGCACCACCTTGGTCGGATCGACAATGCCGGCCTTGACCATGTCCACGTAGGTCTCGTTCTGGGCATCGAAGCCGAAGTCGTCCTTGCCCTCGCTCACCTTGCCGACCACGATGGAGCCCTCGACGCCCGAGTTTTCCGCAATCTGGCGGATCGGGGCCTCGAGCGCCCGCAGCACGATGTTGATGCCGGCCTGGATGTCCGGGTTGTCGTCCTTCATGCGCTCGATGGCCTTCTTGGCGCGCAAGAGCGCCACGCCGCCGCCGGGGACGATGCCCTCTTCCACGGCGGCGCGGGTTGCGTTCAGCGCGTCCTCCACGCTGTCCTTCTTCTCCTTGACCTCGATCTCGGTGGCGCCGCCGACGCGGATGACGGCCACGCCGCCCGCAAGCTTGGCGAGGCGCTCCTGCAGCTTCTCCTTGTCGTAGTCGGAAGTGGTCTCCTCGATCTGCTGCTTGAGCTGGGCGACGCGAGCCTCGATCTCCTTTTTCTTGCCGGCGCCGTCGACGAGCGTGGTCTTCTCTTTCTCGAGGATCGCCTTCTTGGCGCGACCGAGCATCTGGATGGTCACGTTCTCGAGCTTGATGCCGAGATCCTCGGAGATCATCTGGCCGCCGGTGAGGATAGCGATGTCCTCGAGCATGGCCTTGCGGCGATCGCCGAAGCCGGGGGCCTTGACGGCGGCGACCTTAAGGCCGCCGCGCAGCTTGTTGACCACCAGCGTAGCGAGCGCTTCGCCTTCCACGTCCTCGGCGATGATCAGGAGGGGCTTGCCCGCCTGCACCACCGACTCCAAGAGCGGCAGCATGGCCTGAAGACCCGCGAGCTTCTTCTCGTGGATGAGGATCAGCGCGTCCTCGAGCTCCGCCGTCATCTTCTCGGCGTTGGTGACGAAGTACGGCGAGATGTAGCCGCGGTCGAACTGCATGCCCTCGACGATCTCGACGTCGGTCTCGAGCGACTTCGCCTCTTCCACGGTGATGACGCCTTCGTTGCCGACCTTCTGCATGGCCCGGGCGATCATCTTGCCCACGGCCTCGTCGCCGTTCGCCGAGATGGTGCCAACCTGGGCGACCTCGGCGCTGGACTGCACCTTCTTCGCGCGCTTCTCCACGTCCTTGATGGCGGCGGCGACCGCGAGATCAACGCCGCGCTTCAAGTCCATGGGGTTCATGCCGGCGGCGACCGACTTCGCCCCCTCGCGCACGATGGCGTGTGCCAGCACGATCGCAGTGGTGGTGCCGTCGCCCGCCTTCTCGTTGGTCTTGGAGGCCACTTCGCGCACCATCTGGGCGCCCATGTTTTCGAACTTGTCCTCGAGCTCGATTTCCTTGGCGACGGTGACGCCGTCCTTGGTGATGCGCGGCGCGCCGAAGGTTTTGTCGATCACGACGTGGCGGCCCTTGGGGCCCAGCGTCACCTTGACGGCGTTCGCCAGCGTCTCGACGCCGCGCAACATACGGTCGCGCGCGTCGGCCGAAAATTTCACGTCCTTCGCAGCCATTTCAGTTCACTCCACGAATGGGATTTGGTTAGGTTGCGGGCGCGCTACTTGAGCACGCCCATGATGTCGGACTCCTTCATGATGAGGAG
>DATNNN010000183.1:0-2975 GCA_035601815.1 Xanthobacteraceae bacterium
CAAGGACGTGGCCGCGATCATCCGCCAGATCCGGAGGCAGAGGATTCCCGCGGTATTCCTGGAGAACATCTCGGACCCACGGCTTCTGCAACGCATCGCCGACGAGACCGGCGCACGCATCGGGGGCACGCTCTATTCCGACGCGCTGTCCGACGAGAAGGGGCCGGCCGCAAGCTACATCGACATGATGCGGCACAACGTGAAGGAGCTTAGGGCGGCACTGACGAGCTAAAGGCTTGTACCGGCCCGCGACACGCCTTAGATCAAGCGCGCCCGGACATGGTCCGGGCGCGTTTCGTTTGGGACCTGCATGCCCGACAAGATCCCCGTCACCGTGCTGACCGGCTATCTCGGCGCCGGCAAGACGACGCTGCTCAACCGCATCCTGTCGGAGCCGCACGGCAAGAAGTTCGCAGTCATCGTCAACGAGTTCGGCGCGATCGGCATCGACAACGACCTCGTGGTCAACGCCGACGAGGAAGTGTTCGAGATGAACAACGGCTGCGTCTGCTGCACGGTGCGCGGCGATTTGATCCGCATCATCGACGGCTTGTTGAAGCGGCGCGGCCGCTTCGACGGCATCCTGATCGAGACCACGGGCCTTGCCGATCCGGCGCCGGTGGCGCAGACGTTCTTTGTCGACGACAACGTGGGCGGCCGCACGGCGCTCGACGCGGTGGTCACCGTCGCCGATGCCAAGTGGCTGAAGGCTCGCCTCAAGGACGCGCCCGAGGCGAAGAACCAGATCGCCTTTGCCGACGTGATCGTGCTCAACAAGAGCGACCTCGTGACGGCCGACGAGCTCAAGGATGTGGAGCTGCGCATCCGCGCCATCAACCCATTCGCGCGCATCCACCGCGCCGAGCGTTGCGCGGTGCCCCTCGACGCGGTCATGGAGCAGGGGGCCTTCGATCTCGAGCGCATCCTCGCCATCGAGCCCCAGTTCCTCGAGGCGGACCTGCATACCCACGACGAAGACGTGCAGTCGGTGGCGCTCTCGACCGGAAAGCCGCTTGATTCCGACAAATTCTTTGCCTGGGTGCAGGACCTGGTGGCCAAGGAAGGGCCCAATATCCTGCGCTCCAAGGGCATCCTCGCCTTCAAGGACGATCCGCTGCGCTACGTGTTCCAGGGCGTGCATATGGTGCTGGACGGCAGCCACCAGCGCGAATGGCAGCCGGAGGAGAAGCGCGAGAGCCGCATCGTCTTCATCGGCCGCGCGCTCGATGCCCCCCGGCTGAAGCTAGGCTTCGAAGCCTGCGCCGCGTGACGGCGCCATGGCGCACGAGAACACGCCCTCCCTCGTTTCCCAGGTAAAGGCTATCGACGCCGGCAGCCACGTGGTGGCCGCGGCGTTCCTGGGCGACAGCGCGGCCTTTGCGCTCGGGGAAGGTGAGGTGCTCCTCCTCGACGGCAGTCATCGGGCGAGGGCGCACGCGGGCGCGGTTCTCGAGGCTGCGAGTGACGGCAGCCGCCTTTTCACGGCCGGCGACGACGGCCGTGTGGTTGCCACCGACGCGGCAGGCACGACCGAGACGGTGGCCGAAACGGCGGGAAAGTGGATCGATCACTTAGCGCTTGGGCCCGATGGGGCGCTCGCCTGGTCGGCCGGCAAGACCGCGTTCGCCCGCACCAAAAAGGGCGAGCGGGCGCTGGAAGTCGCCTCGACGGTGGGCGGGCTCGCCTTCGCGCCAAAGGGGCTGCGGCTTGCGATTGCTCACTACAATGGCGCGAGTCTCTGGTTTCCCAATGCCGATGCCAAGCCCGACACCCTCTCTTGGAAAGGCTCGCACCTCGGGGTGCAGTGGAGCCCCGACGGCCGCTTCCTCGTTACCACCATGCAGGAGCCGGCGCTGCACGGCTGGCGGGTTAGCGACGGCCAGCACATGCGCATGACGGGCTATCCGGCGCGGGTGCGCTCTATGGCCTTTGGTCCCGGCGGCAAGTGGCTCGCCACCTCAGGGGCGAGCGAGATCATCCTGTGGCCGTTCGCCAGCAAGGACGGGCCTATGGGCAAGCAGCCGTCCATGCTCGCGCCCTATGAAGCTAAGGTCTCGACGGTGGCCGCCCACCCGAGCCAGGAGGTCATCGCCGCCGGTTACGAGGACGGGCTCGTGCTCTTGATCCGGCTCGCCGACAGCGCGGAAATCCTGGTGCGCCGGCCGGATGCTTCGCCGGTGACGGCGCTTGCCTGGTCCGGCAATGGCCAGCAGCTCGCCTTCGGGACGGAAACCGGCTCGGCGGGGCTGGTCGCACTCTAGTACTTCACCAGCACGTTCTTGAACTGCCACGGGTCATCGTGGTCGAGGTCCTCGGGGAAGAGAATTTCCCGGCCCTTGAGCGGCGTCCAGTCGGTGTAGCGGCCGATCACTGGCCCGAGGTACGGGCGCTGGACCTCGAGGCAGCGGCGAAAGTCGATATCGTCGGCCTCGACGATGCCGGCCTTTGGATTCTCGATCGCCCACACCATGCCGGCGATCACCGCAGAGGTCACCTGCAGGCCGGTGGCGTTCTGGTTGGGCGCGAGCGCGCGGGTCTCCTCGATGGAGAGCTGGGAGCCGTACCAGTACGCATTGTTGGCGTGGCCGTAGAGCAGCACGCCGAGTTCGTCGATGCCGTCCACGATCTCGTGCTCATCCAGGATGTGCCATTTGCCGTGGCGCAGCCGGCCGGCGCCGAAGATCTCGTGCATGGACAGCACGGCGTCGTTGGCCGGGTGATAGGCGTAGTGGCAGGTCGGGCGGTAGGCCGTCTTGCCGCCGTCGTGCACCGTGAAGAAGTCGGCGATCGAGATCGCCTCGTTGTGGGTGACCAGGAAGCCGTACTGCGGCCCTGGCGTCGGGCACCAGGTACGCACGCGGGTGTTGGCACCGGGCTGCAGCATGAAGATCGACGCCTGGGAGCCCGTCTCGTGCTTACGGCCGTTCTCCGGCATCCATTTCTCATGCGTGCCCCAGCCAAGTTCGGCGGGCTGC
>DATNNN010000184.1:0-5332 GCA_035601815.1 Xanthobacteraceae bacterium
TGCGCCGCTCCGGCCTGTTCGCGCCGATCGACCCCACGGCGTTCATCGAGAAGATTCAGAACATCGACGCCGTGCCGCGCTTCCAGGACTGGCGCGTGATCAACGCGCAGGGGCTCGTCACCGGCCGCCTCACGCGCCAGCCGGATGGACGGCTGCGCACCGAGTTCCGTCTGTGGGACGTGTTCGCGGGCAACCAGATCGCCGGCCAGCAGTTCGTGACGCAGGCGGAGAACTGGCGGCGCATCGCCCATATCATCTCCGACCTGATCTATGAGCGGCTTACCGGCGAGAAGGGCTATTTCGATTCCCGCATCGTGTTCATCGACGAGTCTGGTCCCAAGGAGCGACGCATCAAGCGGCTCACGCTAATGGACCAGGACGGCGCCAACGTGCGCTACCTCACCCGCGGCGACGACTTGGTGCTGACGCCGCGCTTCAGCCCGACCAGCCAGGAAGTCACCTACATGTCCTATGGCCGCGGCGATCCGCGCGTGGTGCTCCTCAACATCGAGACCATGCAGCGCGAGGTCGTGGGCGACTTCCCGGGCATGACGTTCAGCCCGCGCTTCTCGCCCGACGGCCAGCGCGTGGTGATGAGCTTGCAGCAGGCGGGCAACTCGAACATCTTCGCCATGGACCTGCGCTCCAAGCGTACGACCCGCCTCACCGACGCGGCCGCCATCGACACCGCGCCTTCGTTCTCGCCGGACGGCCGCTTCGTCGCCTTCGAATCCGATCGCGGCGGCAGCCAGCAGATCTACGTCATGGCGGCGGACGGTGGCGGCGCGCGGCGCCTCTCCTTCGGCCAAGGCAGCTACTCGACCCCGGTGTGGTCGCCGCGCGGCGACGTCATCGCCTTCACCAAACGCGGTGCCGGCTCCTTCGCGATCGGGGTCATGCGCACCGACGGCTCGGGCGAGCGCATCCTCACCGAGGGCTATCACAACGAAGGCCCGACCTGGTCGCCGAACGGCCGGGTGCTGATGTTCTTCCGCGATCCGGGCGGCAACGCCGGACCGCAGCTCTTCACCGTGGACCTCACCGGCTACAACGAGCAGCGCGTGCCGACCCCGAGCTATGCCTCCGATCCGGCCTGGTCGCCGCTGCTCACGTGACGGGAAATCGTTGACGTTTAACGGTTTGCTAACCACGGCGCCCGCACCAGGCCCTGCGGGCTTGGCGGAACTTTCAATTGACTCGGTTTTGCCAAGACTTCGTCAAGGTTGACGGAATATTCGCTTAACCAGGGCCTGCTAAGCCGAGGCGAGCAGGATCCTGACTTTTGAGGAGTGAGGGGCATGACCGGATTGATCCAATTTTCGCGCGGCTTCCGCTTCACCGCGGTCATCGGCGCGGCGATCGCGCTCGCTGCGTGCGCCAACAACCCCGCCGATCAGGCCGGCGCCGGCCCCGGCGCCATGGCGACGCCCGGCAGCGCCCAGGACTTCGTTGTCAACGTCGGTGACCGGGTGTTCTTCGAGACGGATTCCACCGAGCTCACACCGCAGGCGCGCGAGACGCTGGAGAAGCAGGCGCAGTGGCTCACGCGCTACAATCGCTACGCCTTCACCGTCGAAGGTCACGCCGACGAGCGCGGCACCCGCGAGTACAACATCGCGCTCGGCGCCCGTCGCGCCCAGACGGTGCGCGACTATCTCGCGTCCCGCAGCATCGAGCCGTCGCGCATGCGTACCATCTCGTACGGCAAGGAGCGGCCGGTGGCGGTGTGTAACGATATCTCGTGCTGGTCACAGAACCGTCGCGCGGTCACGGTATTGAACGCCGGCGCCTGAATAAATTGGCGGCGCGGCTCGCTGCCGCGCCGGCCCAACTTTGGACGTACTCGGGCCGCTTAAGTCGATCGCAGCGGCGGTTCACGGCAGACCCGATCCGCTTGGGCGACGGTCGCGTGTCATGAAACTGGTTTTGCTTCGTACTTCGGCATTGCTAGCGGCGCTCGGCGCCGCCGGTGTCGCCGTCGCGCAATCGGCGGCGGTTCCGCCGTCCGACGTCGAGGAGCGCGTCGAGCAGGTGGAGACACGCTCGAACAATCTGTTCGCGCAGTTGTTTGGCCGCAGCGACGAGGAGCCGCGTCCGCGCGGCGATGTCGGGCAGGGCGCCTCCGACCTCACCGTTCGCCTCGACCGCATCGAGAACCAGATGCGCCAGCTCACCGGCGCCGTCGAGCAGATGCAGTACCGTAACCAGCAGCTCGAGCAGCAGCTCAAGCGCCTCCAGTCGGACGTGGATTACCGCTTCCAGGAGATGGGGCCCCAGGGCCGCGGCACGCCGCCGCGCGCGCAACAGCCCGGCCCCGCCGTGATCCAGGCGCCGCCCCCCGCCCAGCAGCAGCCAACGCCCCCGGGCCGGCGCGGTGACGTATTCGATCCGGAGCAGAATCCCAATGCGCCGGGGGTGCCGCGCCAACTCGGCGGCGGCGCGCCGGTGCGCGGAGGTGGGCCCAATCCGGTGGTCGCCTCGACACCCAACAACATTCCGCCGCGCCAGCCCGGCACGCCGATCGAAATCGGCTCGCCGGCGCAGATCGGCGAGCAGCAGGATATTCCGCCCGCCGGCCGCGCCGTGGCGCCCGGCCAGCAACAGGCGGTGTTGGCGCCCTCGGGCAATGCCAAGGACGAATACGACCTTGCCTACGGCTATCTGCTCCGCCGCGACTACCAGCTCGCCGACGAGGCGTTCCGCAATTATCTGCGCAACCATCCGCGCGACCGCATGGTGCCGGAGGCGAACTTCTGGCTGGGCGAGAGCCTCTACCAGCGCCAGCAATACAACGATGCCGGCGAAGTGTTCCTCGACCTCTACAACAAGTATCCGAACAGCCTGAAGGCGCCGGACGCGCTGTTGCGTCTCGGCCAGTCGCTGGCCGTGCTCGGCAAGCAGGAGGCGGCGTGCGCCGCGTTCGGCGCCATCGCCACCAAGTATCCGCGCGCGTCGGCCAACGTGAAGCAGTCGGTGGAACGGGAACAGAAGCGTGCGCGCTGCTGAGCGCGACGGCGCTCCAGTCACCGACGCAGAGCTTCCGGCGCTATTCGCCGATTTTTCCGAGAGGAAGCGCGTGCTGCTCGCCGTCTCCGGCGGGCCGGACTCCACAGCACTTCTCCTGCTTGCGGCGCGCTGGCGCGGCAAGCGTGCCGCTCCCGACCTCGTCGCCGCCACCGTCGATCATGGCTTGCGCCGGGAAGCGAAGAAGGAGGCGGCGGCGGTCGCCAAGCTCGCGAAAAAACTCGGGGTCGCCCACCGCACGCTGAAATGGTCCGGCCGGAAGCCCGCGACCGCCGTGCAGGAAGCGGCGCGTACGGCGCGCTATGGCCTGCTCGTCGGGCTCGCGCGCAAGATCCGCGCCGACGCCATCGTCACCGCCCACACCCGCGACGACCAGGCGGAGACCGTGCTGCACCGGCTCGCGCGCGGCTCAGGCCTCGCTGGCCTCGCCGGCATTCGCCGCAAAAGCGAGCGCGAGGGCGTGGCACTCCTGCGTCCGCTCCTCGACCTGCCCAAGACGCGTCTCCTCGCCACGCTCAGCGCCGCGAAGACCCCCTTCGCCGACGATCCGACCAACCGGGATCCGCGCTACCTGCGCACCCGCATGCGCGCGCTGGCGCCGCAGCTCGCGGCCGAAGGGCTCGACGCCGGTCGGCTCGCCGGTGTCGCGCGCCGCCTCGGCCGCGCCGACGCCGCGATCGAAGCGGCGGTCTGCGAGGCGAAGAGCCGCGTGTCGCGCGGCGCCTGGCCGAAAGCGGGGCCGATCGAGTTGGACGCCGCCGGCCTGTTCGCGCTGCCGGCGGAAGTCGGCATCCGCCTCCTCGGCGGCGCCGTTCGGGCGGCGGGAGATACCGGAAGGGTCGAGCTCGCCAAGCTCGAGGCGCTCTACGACGAGCTCGCGGCGGCGGCGGCGGCGAATCAGCGCATCAAGCGCTCCCTCGGCGGGGCGGTGGCGGCGCTGGAGGGAACGCGGGTCGCTGTGCTGCGGGCGCCCCCACGCCGCGGCGCGCCCGGCAGCGCTAAAGGCCGCTGGTGATGCCTGAAAATGCAAGCTTTCGCGGCTTCCTTGCCTTGTTTCGGGCGGGCGCCACCCCTATTTTACCAACGTTGAGGGCTTCTTTGCCTTGCCGCAGTACGCTCCGGCGAGCCAGGCTCCTCGGGAGATAAAGGCCTGCGATGAACGCGAACCTGCGCAACTTCGCCCTCTGGGTGATCATCGTCCTGCTCGTGCTGGCGCTGTTCTCGCTGTTCCAGAACCCGAGCCAGCGGTCGGTCACCAACGACATCTCTTTCTCCCAGCTCCTCACCGAGGTGGACCAGGGCCGCGTGCGCGACGTGGTCATTTCAGGCCATGACGTCACCGGCACGTTCACCGACGGCAAGCCGTTCCAGACCTATGCGCCCAACGACCCGAGCCTGATCCAGCGCCTCTACGGCAAGGGCGTCTCGATCACGGCCAAGCCCCAGGGCGACAACGTGCCGTGGTTCGTGTCGCTGCTCGTCTCGTGGCTGCCGTTCCTGGCGCTGATCGGCGTGTGGATCTTCCTGTCGCGCCAGATGCAGGGCGCCG
Source organism: Xanthobacteraceae bacterium (assembly GCA_035601815.1). Taxonomy (GTDB): domain Bacteria; phylum Pseudomonadota; class Alphaproteobacteria; order Rhizobiales; family Xanthobacteraceae; genus DATNNN01. The sequence continues at coordinate 4,574 of DATNNN010000184.1, forward strand.
GCGGCAAGGCGCTCGGATTCGGCAAGAGCCGGGCCAAGCTTTTGACCGAGGCGCACGGACGCGTCACCTTCGAGGACGTGGCCGGCGTCGACGAAGCCAAGCAGGATCTTGAGGAAATCGTCGAGTTCTTGCGCGACCCGCAGAAATTCCAGCGCCTCGGCGGCCGCATTCCGCGCGGCGTGCTGCTCGTCGGCCCTCCCGGCACCGGCAAGACGCTGATTGCGCGGGCGGTGGCGGGCGAGGCGAACGTTCCCTTCTTCACCATCTCGGGCTCGGATTTCGTCGAGATGTTCGTCGGCGTAGGCGCCTCGCGCGTGCGCGACATGTTCGAGCAGGCGAAGAAGAACGCGCCGTGCATCATCTTCATCGACGAGATCGATGCAGTCGGCCGCCATCGCGGCGCCGGCCTCGGCGGCGGCAACGACGAGCGCGAGCAGACGCTGAACCAGCTGCTCGTCGAGATGGACGGCTTCGAGACCAACGAGGGCGTGATCCTCATCGCCGCCACCAACCGTCCCGACGTCCTCGATCCCGCCTTGCTCCGTCCGGGACGATTCGACCGGCAGGTGGTGGTGGCGCGCCCCGACGTCAAGGGCCGCGAGGAGATCCTCCGCGTCCACGCGCGCCGCATCCCCTTGGCGCCCAAGGTCGATCTGATGGTCCTGGCGCGCGGCACCTCGGGCTTCTCGGGCGCGGACCTCGCCAACCTGGTGAACGAAGCGGCGCTGCTCGCCGCGCGGCAGGACAAGAAGGTCGTCG
>DATNNN010000185.1:0-6450 GCA_035601815.1 Xanthobacteraceae bacterium
CATGTGGATGAACTCCCAAGGGCTCGGCAGCGGCCCGACCGGCACCTCGATCAGCGTCGGTCCGTCGCGGCGCTTGAAGCTCCGCTTCAGCGTCGCCCGCAGCTCCTCCGGGCTCTTCGCGCGCTCGGCGGCAGCGCCGAAGCTCTCGGCGAAGCGCACGAAGTCGGGGTTCGCAAGGTCGCTCGCGATCAGCCGATTGCCGAAGCGCTCCTCCTGGATGCGGCGCACGTTGCCGAAGGCGCCGTCGACGAACACGATGGCGGTGAGCGGGATCTTGTGGCGCATCGCCGTCGCGAGCTCGTTCGCTGTGTAGAGGAAGCCGCCGTCGCCGTTGATGGAGACGACCGGCACGTCGCGCCGCGCATCCTGGGCGCCGAGCGCGGTGGCGAAGCCCCAGCCGAGGTTGTCCTGATAGCCAGGCGAGAGGAACGTGCGCGGGCGATAGACCGGAAACGCCAGGCGGGCGACGAAGCCCATCTGCGTCACCTCGTCCACGTAAATGCCGTCGTCGGGCAACTCGGCCCGGATCGCGTTGAGGAAGGCGAGCTGCGGCGTGAGCTTCTTCATGCGCGCCGCCGTCTTCGCCTGGCGTTCCTCCATCTCTGCCTTGCGCGAGGGCCGCGCGCGATTGTGCCGCGGCACGAGATCGAGGAGGCGCTTCAGCACCGCCTTGGCGTCGCCGGTGACAGTCACCGCGGGCTTCTTGCTCCACGCCGGTTCTTCCGGATCGGCGTCGATGCGCACGATTTGCAACTCGTCGTCAAAGCCCCACTCGCGCAGGGGATAGAACAGGTGCGTGCCGACGCCGATCACGACGTCGGCCTCGCCCCACAGCTCGCGGGCCAGCGGCAAGGTGACGCTCAGCGGATCGCGGCTCGTGAGCACGCCGCGGCCGCGGCGATAGCCCATGACCGGCACCTGCAGCATAGCGGAGAGCGCGGTCACCTCTTCACTCGCCCCCTGGGCGCCGCCGCCGGCGATGATGAGCGGCCTCTTGGCTTCGCCGATGATCTTCGCGGCGGCGGCGAGCGCGTCCTCGTCGATCGTGGGCGCCTTCGTCGGAGAGGGCGGCTCTAACTTGGCCTCGCCCGCCTTGCCCCATGTGTCGATGGCGCATTCGAGCGCCGCCGGCCCCGGCCGGCCGGTGCGCATCGAGCGCAACGCGTCGGCGATGAGCCGCGACGCGTCCGCCGGCCCGCCGATCTTCGCCGAAAAATCCACGAGCCGCGCGATGATGCCCGCTTGATCGCGGATCTCGTGCAAGTGGCCGACGCCGCGGCCGATGTCGGCGTCGGGAATTTGCCCGATCAGCGCCAGCACCGGCGCGCTCATGGAGTAGGCGGTGAGCAACGCGGCGCCCGTGTTGAGCAGTCCCGGTCCCGGCACCACCGCGTAGGCCTGCGGCCGGTCCGTGGCGAGCGCGGCACCCAGCGCCATGTAGGCCGCGCCCTGTTCGTGGCGCGTGTGCACCACGCGCATCCTATCGCCCGCCTTGTGGAGCGCGTCGAACAGATGGTCGTTGTGCACGCCGGGCAGTGCGTAGAGCGTGTCGAGACCGTGGGCGAGAAGTGCGGCGACGGTCGCCTCGGCGGTGGTCATTTTCATGCGGCGAGTTTGCAGATCGGCCGCCGCCTGTCGAGCCCGTTGCCTTTTCGAGCTTGAGCGTGCATGTGCTTGCCGCGGTCGCTAAGGGGATTCATGCATCGCTATCGCTCCCATACCTGCGGCGCGCTGCGCGCGAGCCACATCGGCGAGACCGTGCGTCTTTCCGGTTGGTGCCACCGCATCCGCGACCACGGCGGCCTCCTGTTCATCGATCTGCGCGACCACTACGGGCTGACGCAGATCGTGGCCGATCCGGATTCCCCCGCCTTCAAGCAGGGGGAAAAGCTCCGCTCCGAATGGGTAATCCGCGTCGACGGCAAGGTGCGCAAGCGCCCCGCCGGCACCGAGAATCCCGGCCTGCCCACTGGCGCGGTCGAGATCGCGGCGAGCGAGATCGAGGTGCTGGGCGCCGCCGACGAGTTGCCGATGCCGGTGTTCGGCGACCAGGAATATCCCGAAGAGATTCGCCTCAAGTACCGCTTCCTCGATCTGCGCCGCGAGCGGCTGCACAAGAACATCATGCAGCGCGAGCAGGTGATCGCGTCGCTGCGCCGGCGTATGAAGGAGCAGGGCTTCTTCGAGTTCCAGACGCCAATCCTCACCGCATCGAGCCCGGAGGGTGCCCGCGACTATCTCGTGCCGTCGCGCCTGCACCCGGGAAAGTTCTACGCGCTGCCGCAGGCGCCGCAGCAGTTCAAGCAGCTCATCATGATCTCGGGCTTCGACCGCTATTTCCAGATAGCGCCCTGCTTCCGCGACGAGGACGCCCGCGCCGATCGCTCGCCCGGCGAATTCTACCAGCTCGATATCGAGATGAGCTTCGTCGAGCAGGAGGACGTTTTTCAGGCGGTGGAGCCGGTGCTGCGCGGCCTGTTCGAGGAATTCGCCGGCGGCAAGCCGGTGACGGCGAAGTTCCCGCGCATCTCCTATGCCGAGGCGATGCTGAAGTACGGCACCGACAAGCCGGATCTGAGGAATCCCTTGCAGATCGCCGACGTGACTCAGGAATTCAACGACCCGACGGTCACCTTCAACGCCTTCAAGAACGTGATCAAGGCGGGCGGCGTGGTGCGCGCGATCCCGGCCCCCGGCGCCGCGGCGCAGCCGCGCTCCTTCTTCGACAAGCTGAACGAATGGGCGCGCGCCGAGATGAATGCGCCGGGGCTCGGCTACATCGTGCTCGAGGCCGAGGGCGGCAAAGGGCCGATCGCCAAGTTCATCCCGGCCGAGGTGCAGGCCAAGATCGCGGCCAAGGCCGGCGTGAAGCCCGGGGACGCGGTGTTCTTCGCCGCTGACCGGCCGGAGGCGGCGGCCAAGCTCGCCGGCGCCGCCCACACCAAGCTCGGCGAGGAGCTGGGGCTGATCGAGAAGGACTGCTTCGCCTTCTGCTGGATCGTCGACTTCCCTATGTACGAATGGAACGAGGAGGAGAAGAAGATCGACTTCTCCCACAATCCCTTCTCCATGCCCGGCATGCCGGCCGCCGAGTTCCTGAATCTGGATGTGAGCGACCAGGCGAAGATCCTTGGAATCAAAGCTATTCAGTACGACATCGTTTGCAACGGCGTGGAGCTCTCCTCGGGCGCCATCCGCAACCATCGTCCCGACGTGATGAAGAAGGCCTTCGCCATCGCTGGCTATGGCGCCGACGTGCTGGAGCAGAAGTTCGGCGGCATGCTGCGGGCGCTGTCCTATGGCGCGCCGCCCCACGGCGGCATCGCGCCCGGGCTCGACCGCATCGTCATGCTGCTCGCCGGCGAGGAGAACCTGCGCGAGGTGGTGCTCTTCCCCATGAACCAGCAGGCCGAGGACCTGCTCATGGGCGCCCCCTCGGAGGTGAGTCCGAAGCAGCTGCGCGAGCTGCACATCCGGGTGGTGCCGCCGGACGAGGAAAAGAAGCGCTAAGTCGAGTCAAAACAACGCACTTAACGCGTCCTTAATGCGAATTTGTACTGATGCACAACGGTCCCGCTGGTAAAGGGCCGGAACGTGCGCAGGTACGAACGACTTTTGATCGCGGCGGTGATTGGCGGCGCGCTGCTTGCGGGCCTGCCCATCGTTATCGCCGAGCGAGTGATCAACGGTTACGTTGATCAGCAAGCGCGCGGGCGCCTGGAGCAGGGCGCCCACGGGGCGCTGGCGCTCGCCGAAACCCGCGTCGAGCAGGCGATGATGACCTTGGTCGATCTCGGCTCGACCGGGCTCGACTCCTGCACGCCCCAAGCCCTGCAGGCGATGCGCCGCGCCGTGTTCGCGAGCGGCGCGCTCAAGGAAGTGGCGATCCTCGACGCCGAGGGCACGGTGCTCTGCAACCACATCGGCGGCAGCGGCGAGACGCGCGCCGTATCCAGCGAGCAGCCGCTGTTCGGCGGCCGCTACACGGTCGCGCTGGTGCGCTTCCGCGACCATCCCGAGCGTGCGCTCCGCCTCAATCTTTCGCTCGCCAACGGCGGCGCGCTGTCGGCGCTGATTTCCGGGGAATCGCTGCTGCCCGCCACCGAGGAGGGCAGTCCGCGCTTCCGCCTCTTGCTCTCGAACGGCGAGGTGATCGCCGCCCGTCCCGTGGGCGAGGAAAATGCGCCGAGCGCCGAGGGCCTGTTCGTCAGCGTCCGCGCCAAGTCGAGCCGCTTTCCGGTCGCGGCCACGGCGGAGCGCGCGCGCGCGGCGATCGCCGACGAATACGACGACGTTCTCCTTATCGCCCGGCTCACGCCCACCATCGTCTCGTTCTTCGTCATCGCCTTCTCCTGGCTCGCCATCCGCCGCAACCGGACCAATCCCACGGCGATGCTGTCGCGGGCGCTGGACGCCGGCGAGATCATTCCCTACTTCCAGCCCATCGTGGACATCACGAGCGGCCGGCTGCTCGGCGCCGAGGTGCTGGCGCGCTGGCGAAGGCCGGACGGGACCATCATCCTGCCCGGCGCCTTCCTGTCGCACGCCGAGCATTCCGACCTGATCTACGAGCTGACCCGCATCCTGATGCGCAAGGCGCGCGACGAGGTGGGCGAGGCGTTCGAGCTGCGTCGGCATCTGAAGCTTTCCTTCAACCTCGACGGCGGCCACTTCCTCGACGGCTACATCATCCAGGAGGTCAGGCAGGCGTTCGCGGGCTCGCGCATCGCTTTCGATCAGCTCATCTTCGAGGTGACCGAGCGCGAGCCGGTGGCCGATCTCGCCGGCGCGCGGCGCGTGATCTCCGAGCTGCAGAACCTCGGCTGCCGCGTTGCCATCGACGACGTCGGCACCGGCCATGGCGGCCTGGCATATCTGCTCAAGCTCGGGGTCGACTACATCAAGATCGACAAGATGTTCATCCACGCCATTGGGACCGAGCGCTATTCCAAGACCATCATCGAGACGCTGGTGGAGCTCGCCCGCAACATGGCCGTCGAGGTCATCGCCGAGGGCGTCGAGACCTTCGAGCAGATCGAATACCTGCGCGCGCACGGCATCACCACGGCGCAAGGCTACGTGTTCGCGCCGCCGTTGCCGGCGTCGAGCTTCCTGGCGTTGCTCGGCGCCATGGACCGGCCGCGCGCCGACGCGGCGGCGCCGGTGGCGCTGGAGCGAAGCGTCGCGATCGCAGGCGGCTAGAGTCCCGCCCGCAACCTTCCCGCGCAACCGATTTCTCCGGCCCGCGAATTGCCGCCGGCGCCCGCGCCTCAATCGCGCCCTGTTCTCCGTGCTCCTTCGAATCGATGCCCGTGCGCACTTGGAGGCGTCGGCGTTCTGGGCTAAAGCAGGGTGCGCCGCGCAGCGCACCGGAGGTGAGGCCAGTGGTTCGTGGTGTGTTGGCGGTGGCCGCCCTGTTGGCGGTGCTTGGCGCCGCGGGTGCGCAGGAGCGGGGACGGCAAGGCGGCCTGCTCAGCGGCATGCTGCCGGCAGAGGGCAGGGCCGGCAACGGCGAGATGCGGCAGGATCAACCGGCCTCCGAAGGGCGCCCCGGCATTTTCGACCAGAGCCAGCGCCATTGTTTCGGCCAGGATCGCCAGGGCCGGCGCGTGCGCGTCCCCTGTTGACGGCATTCAGGTCGTATTAAATTCGTAGTGTCAGTCTTGGGTCACGAGCCTCGCGCGAGGCTTGAGAGGAGGAGCACCATGACTCGCATTCTCGCAGTTGCGGCAACGGCATTGACGCTGGCGCTGGCGGCACCGGCACCGCAGGCGGCGGCGCAGGACGGCGCGTTCGGTGGCGCGCTGCTCGGCGGCGCGGCGGGCGCGCTCATCGGCGGCGGCCTCACCGGCCGTGCCGGCGGCGCCATCATTGGCGGTGTGGTCGGCGCCGGCGTAGGCGCCACGATCGGCGCCGATGCGGACCGGCGCCGTTACGGCGGCGGCTATTTCTGGAACCGCGGCCGCTGCTGGTACCAGTATCCCGAAGGCCAGGTGGTGCGCGTCGCCCGCGACTACTGTTACTGAACCGCACCCCTAAGAAAAAGGGCGGCCGTTCGGCCGCCCAAGTCGAATGCGCCATGCCAGGAAGGAGCCTTGGTGCCGCGGGTTCCTGTATCCGCGCACCGCTCGCACCGTGACGCTAGCACCCAATTCCGCGCCCCCGCATGGCTTGAACTGCGTATGCAGCGGCATGACTTTACTGCACTGGATAAGAATTGGTTATGGACGTCGAAGAATTCCCTGCCAGTCGCGGCGGGACTTCTGGAGCATGGAAGGGGCCGCGCGCCAGATGAACCAGATCCATGCTCTGAAGAATCTCGCCATCATGGCGGGACTGCTGCTGCTGATCGCGAAAGGCGCCGGACGCTACTCGGTCGACGAGCGCAGCAGCGACTGAATCGGCCGCGCTGCCGTTTCCCTCAGGCGAGAGGAAACTCCAGGGTGCACT
>DATNNN010000186.1:0-16604 GCA_035601815.1 Xanthobacteraceae bacterium
GTAGGGGCTCATGGAGGCGTCGCCGACGAACACCACCTTGTAGTCGTGCGGGAAGGTGTGCAGCAGCTGCCAGGTCGGCGTCGTCGCCTGGTAGCGGCGGCGGTTGTCCTTCCACACGCGCTCATAGAGGCAGTTGTGGAAGTAGAAGTGCTCGAGGTGCTTGAACTCGGTGCGCGCGGCAGAGAACAGCTCCTCGCAGGTCTTGATGTGCCAGTCCATGGAGCCGCCGATGTCGAGGAAGAGGAGCACCTTGACGGCGTTCCGCCGCTCCGGGCGGAGCTTGAGGTCAAGATAGCCGCGGCTCGCGGTCTCGCGGATGGTGCCGTCGAGATCGAGCTCCTCGGGCGCCCCGGTGCGCGCGAACTTGCGCAGGCGCCGGAGCGCAATCTTGATGTTGCGCGTGCCGAGCTCCACGTCGCCGTCGAGGTCCTTGAACTCGCGCTTGTCCCACACCTTCACCGCGCGCTTGTGGCGGCTCTTGTCCTGGCCGATGCGGATGCCTTCGGGGTGGGAGCCGTAGGCGCCAAAAGGAGAAGTGCCCGCCGTGCCGATCCACTTCGAGCCGCCCTGGTGGCGGCCCTTCTGCTCGGCGAGGCGTTTCGCGATCGTCTCCATGAGCTTTTCCCAGCCGAGCGCCTCGATCTCCTTCATCTCCTCGGCGCTGAGATATTTCTCCGCGAGCTTCTTCAGCCACTCGGCGGGGATCTCGGCGGTGGCGGCGTCGGACAGGAGATCGAGTCCCTGGAACACGTGGCCGAAGACGCGGTCGAACTTGTCGAGGTTGCGCTCGTCCTTCACCAGCGCCGTGCGCGACAGGTAATAGAAATCCTCCACGCGCCTTCCTGCGATGTCGGCCTCCATGGCCTCCATCAGCGTGAGGTACTCGCGCAGCGTCACCGGCAGGCCCGCGGCTTTCAGCTCGTGGAAGAAGGTGGTGAACATGCGGGCGATTTTACCCCGTCATGGCCGGGCTTGACGCCACACAATACTTCTCCTCCGTGTAACTCGTTGATCTTCCACAATGCCCTTTTCTTTTGTTCCTGATTTGTTCTAGGCTCATGAGTCCCGCCCGAGGAACCATCATGCGTGCCGAGAGTCTTCCCCGCTACCTCATGCTCGACTTCAACGCCTATTTCGCCAGCGTCGAGCAGCAGGAGCGGCCCGAGTTGCGCGGCCGGCCGATCGCGGTCGTGCCCATGGCCGACACGGATTCCACCTGCGCCATCGCCGCGAGCTACGAGGCCAAGCGCCTCGGCGTGAAGACCGCCATGCGCATCTACGAGGCGCGGGCGCTCTGCCCCGATCTCGTCACCGTGCCCGCGCGCCACGATCTTTATGTCGATTACCACAACCGCCTCATGACGGAGGTCGCGAACCATCTTCCGATCCACAAGGTGGGCTCCATCGACGAGGCCTCCTGCCGCCTGATCGGCGCCGAGCGCGAGCCGGAGAACGCCATGAAGATCGCGCGCGCGATGAAGACCGGCATCCGCACGAACGTCGGCGAATGTCTGCTCTGCTCCATCGGCATCGCGCCGAGCCTGCTGCTCGCCAAGATCGCGACCAAGATGCAGAAGCCCGACGGCCTGACGGTGCTCACGGCCGCCGATCTGCCCGGGCCGCTGCTCAAGCTTCAGCTCACCGACCTTCCCGGCATCGCGGCCAACATGGAGGCGCGGCTCGCGGAAGCGGGCGTGCGAAGCGTCGCCGCGCTCTGGGCGCTCGCGCCGAAAGAGGCGCGCGCGGTCTGGGGCTCGGTCGGGGGCGAGCGCTACTGGTACGCGCTGCATAGCGTCGATCTGCCGAACTTGGAAACCGGCCGCCGCTCCATCGGCCACAGCCGCGTGCTCGCGCCCGAAATGCGCGTCCATGCCGCGGCTCGCCTGGTCGCCCGCGCGTTGCTGCTCAAGGCCGCGGTGCGGCTCCGGCGTTACGGCCTCGCCGCGGGCGCGCTCGGGCTCTCGGCGAGTTCCGAATGGCGCTCGCGTTTCGCCGCGGAAACGAATTTCCCGCCCACGCAGGACAGCTTCCTGCTGCTCGGACGTCTCGACCACCTCTGGCGCGGCATTGCGGCAACGATCTCCCCGCGCGCGTCCTTGAAAAAGGTCTCGATCTGGCTCAACCGCCTGGTGCCGATCGAAGCGCGCGTGCCGGATCTCTTCATCGTGCACCGGCCGAACGGCCTGACCCGCGGCGAGATGTTATGGTGCGCGCTCGACAAGCTTGGCGCGCGCTACGGCCGCGACGCGGTCGCCCTCGCCTCGCAGCAGCATCTCTCGCTGCAATATCTCGGCGCCAAGATCGCCTTCACCCGCGTGCCCGAGCCGGTGGAGTTCAGGGAATAAAGGGGGCGTACCCAGCCATCTAATCCGTCATCCTGAGGTGCGAGCGAAGCGAGCCTCGAAGGATGACGCAATGATCTTCTCGACCGTCTCCGCCAGCAACTCGGGCGCCGTCACATTGGGCGAGTGGCTGGCGTCGATCTCGTAGGTCGGCCAGCCCTCCTTCTTGGCGCGCTCGTAGAACGGGCGGAAGGGCCCCTGGGTGTTGCGCGCGCAGTAGATGTAGCTCCGCGGCAAGGTCAGCGGCCCGCCGCGCAGGCGCAGCGCCTGGTCGAACGTCTGCATGGGCTGGGTCATGCGCCGCGCCGTGACCCAGGCGACGTCCGCGGGCGAGGTGTCCGGCGGCGGCGCCGGCGGCTGGATGCGCCAGCCGTCGATCGCCTCCTTGCGCGCGGCCTCGCGCCGCTCCGCCGGCACGTAGTCGTGCAGCGCCTTGCCGTCGTCGGGCACGAAGGCGTCGAGATAGATCAGTTGCTTGATGCGCTCCCGCGCCCGGTCGGCGACGCCGGTCGCCACCATGCCGCCGTAGGAGTGCCCCACCAGCACCACACCGCTGAGGTCTTCGTATTCGAGGACGTTCAGGGTATCGCGGATGTGGGTGTCGAGGTTGATCGAGGGAGCGGCAAGATGCGCCCGCTCGCCGAGGCCGGTGTTGGTGGGCGTGAACACCTCGTGCCCGGCCGCCCGCCACAAGGGCCGCATCTTCTTCCACGCCCAGCCCGCCGACCAGGCGCCGTGCGCCACCACGATCGTCGCCATTGCCCCTCCGGAACCGAAAGCCTGCCTGCGAATTATAGGGAGGAAGGGCCACTTCGACCAAGGGCGCGCGGCGACCGGCTGCGCGCTGTTTGCGTAAAGGCCGGGGAGCTACGATGGCTACGACACCGGCGCCCGCCGCGGCATTGCCGCGCGCGGCCGCACCGCTGATCGCGACGCTGCTTCTGCTCGCGCCGGCGTTGTGGAACGGTTTCCCCCTCCTCTTCTTCGATTCCGGGGCGTATCTGGCGCGGCCCTTCGACGGCTCGCTGTCGCCCGGCCGCTCCATGGTCTACGGCCTCCTGCTCGCGGCCGGCTCGGGCCTGGACTTCTGGCCGGTGGTCATCGTGCAGGCCGCCGTATCCGTGTGGGTGATCGCGCTCGTACTGCGCGCCCACGGCTTCGGCGAGCGGCCGCTGCTGCTGGTGAGCCTGACCGCGGTGCTCGCCGCCGCTACCTCGCTGCCCTGGCTCGCCGGCCAGCTCATGCCCGACTTGTTCTCCGGGCTCGCGGTGCTGGCGCTGCACCTTCTTCTCTTCCGCGCGGCGGAGCTCGGCCGCTACGAGAAGATCGGCCTCGTGGCCCTCATCGCCTTTGCCGCTGCGAGCCACAACGCGACCCTCATCGTGCTCGCCGGCCTGGTGCTCGCCGCCGCGCTCTTTTATTTGGTGCGGAACGAGCTCGTGGCGCGCGCGGGCCTGCTCCAGGGCGCCGGCGCACTCCTCCTCGGCGCCGTGGTGCTGCTCACCGCCAACGCCACCGTCGGCAAGGAATTCGCCTGGACGCCGGGCGGCACCGGCTTCCTGTTCAGCCGCCTCATCCAGGACGGCATCGTCGCGCGCTATCTCGCGGAGCACTGCCCGGACAAGCGCTTCAAGCTCTGCACCCTGCGCAAGAAGTTGCCGACCAACGGCGACGACTTCCTCTGGCACCAAGGCGACAAGGGCCCGTTCGCGCAAATCGGTTATTACTGGGACCGCGGTGGCGAGATGACGACCATCGCCCGCGAGAGCCTCAGGCGCTATCCCGGCATGCACGTGGCGACGGCGTTACGCTCGACGGCGAAGCAGCTCGCGATGGTCGGCACCGGCGACGGCATCGTGCCGACCGTGTGGGACGCCTACGGCGAGATCGAGCGCCTGGTGCCGGGAGCGGTGCCCGCCGCCCACGCCGCGCGCCAGCGCACCGATACGCTCATCGATTTCGCCAAGCTCAACCTGTTGCACGCGCCGCTCGCGTGGGCGTCCATGGCGCTGATCCCGCTCTGGCTCTTCTTTGCGTTCCGCCGCCGCAAGCTCGAGCCCTTGGGCGCCCTCGCCGCCACCGTGGGTCTCGCGCTCGTGGGCAACGCTTTTGTCTGCGGCGTGTTCTCCGGCCCGCACGACCGCTATGGCGCGCGGCTGGTGTGGATGGCGCCGTTCCTGCTCGCGATCGCCCTCGCCTACCTCGTCCCTCTCGTGCAGGGGCTGCCGCGGCTCGCGTTCCGCCCGATCCCGGTGCAGCGCAAGATCAAATCGGGTTGACGCCGGCGCATTTGCCTCGACTTGCCCATTTCAGTTGACCTAAGCTCTCCCTAGAAACGCTCCAGGGAAGCCCAGCGCGTTCGCCGGTGTTCCCCAAGATAAAGCGTTCATGCGCGGCCGGCACGCCGCGCGGGGGGAGACAGCCATGGCGAAATCGAAGACGCTGACCGTCAACGGCAAGCGGGTGTCGGTCAACAACGACGACCCCGAGATGCCGCTGCTCTATGCGCTGCGCGACAACCTCGGCCTGAAGGGACCGCGCTTCGGCTGCGGCCTCGGCCAATGCGGCGCCTGCACCGTGCATATCGACGGCAAGGCGGTGCGCTCCTGCATCACGCCGATCGGCAAGCTCGGCGCCCAGCAGAAGATCGTGACGCTGGAAGGCCTCGGCACGCCGCAAAAGCCGCACAAAGTGCAGAAGGCGTTCATCGAAGAGCAGGCGGCGCAATGCGGCTACTGCATCAACGGCATGATCATGGAGTCGGCGGCCTTCCTCGCCGTCAACAACAAGCCGAGCGAAGCCGAGATCAAGCAGGCGCTCGCCAACAATCTCTGCCGCTGCGGCACCCACATCCGCATCGTCCGCGCCGTCAAGCGCGCGTCGGCGTAAGGGAGGAGATCATGAACATCCAGCTTTCCCGCCGCGAAGCGCTGCTTGGCTCCGGCGCCCTCGTCGTCTCCTTCTCGCTCGCCAGCCCCATCGCCGACGCGCTTGCGCAAGGCGCGGCCGCCGCCAAACCGCTGGCGGTAACGGAAGTCGACACCTTCCTCGCCATCGACAAGAACGGCATGGTCACCATCTATTCCGGCAAGGTCGATCTCGGCACCGGCATCCGCACCGCGCTGGTGCAGATCGCGGCCGACGAGCTCGACGTGCCGCTACGCGCCGTCACCATCGTGCAGGGCGACACGCTGCTCACGCCCGACCAGAACGTCACCTTCGGCTCGCTCTCGATCCAGGTCGGCGGCATGCAATTGCGCCAGGCCTGCGCCGCCGCGCGCAAGGCGTTGACCGAGGAAGCCGCCAAGAAGCTCGGCGCGACCGATCTCACCGTCACCGACGGCGTCATCAGCGGCGGCGGCAAGAAGGTGAGCTATGCCGAGCTGATCGGCGGCAAGAGCTTTGCGATCACGCTCGATCCGAAGACGCCGGTGAAGGAGAAGGACCCGAAGAACTACAAGGTGGTCGGCAAGCCGGTCCCGCGCCTGGACATCCCCGACAAGATCACCGCGAAATACACCTACATGCAGGACTTCCGCCTGCCCGGCATGCTGCACGCGCGCGTGGTGCGCCCGCCGGCGCTCGAAGCCAGGCTCGAAAGCGTGGACGAGAGCTCGCTCAAGGGCGTCCCCGGCAATCCCAAGGTGGTGCGCGAGGGCAACTTCCTCGCCGTCGTCGCCGACAGCGAATGGGGGGCCATCAAGGGCGCGGCCAAGCTGAAGGCGATCTGGTCGAAGTCGGAGACGCTGCCCGATCAGAACAAGCTGTGGGAGCACGTCCGCGCCACCAAGGTCATCAAGGACGACGTCACCAGCAATGTCGGCAATACCGCCGAGGCGCTCAGCAAGGACGGCGCCAAGATCATCAAGGCGACCTACGACTTCGCCATCCACTTGCACGGTTCGATCGGGCCGTCGTGCGCGGTCGCCGAGTTCAAGGACGGCAAGCTCACCTCGTGGTCGGCCTCGCAGGCGACGCACAATCTGCGCAAGCAGCTCGCGCAGATGCTCGCGCTGCCGGTCGAGAGCGTGCGTTGCATCTACATCGAAGGCTCCGGCTGCTACGGCAGGAACGGCCACGAGGATGCGGCCGGCGACGCCGCGCTCTTGGCCAAGGCGGTGGGCAAGCCGGTGCGCGTGCAATGGTCGCGGGCCGACGAGCATGGCTGGGAGCCGAACGGGCCGCCGACGTTGGTCGATCTGCGCGCGGCAATGGATGGGGCCGGCAATGTCGGCGCCTGGGAATCGGAATTCTTCATTCCGCCCGGCGCCGTCGGGCTGGTGCCGCTGACACCGGCGAAGCTCGCCGGCCTGCCATACACGCCGCTGATCGGGCCCGGAACGATCATCAACAACTCGGCGATCCAGTACAAATTCCCCAACGTCAAGACCACCTGCCACCGTCTGGAATCGACGCCGTTCCGTCCGGGCTGGATCCGGACGCCGGGTCGCATGCAGAACACCTACGTCAACGAATGCTTCATCGACGAGCTCGCGGCGGCGGCCGGCATGGATCCGATCGAGTTCCGGCTGAAATACCTCGACGACAAGCGCGCAGCCGAGTTGCTCGAACGCCTGATGACGCTCGCCAAGTGGGAGAAGCGTCCCTCGCCGCAGAAGAACCTGAGCGGCAGCGTCGTCAAAGGACGCGGTGTGTCCTACGTGAAGTACGAGCTGGTGCGGACTTACGTGGGGGTGGTCGCCGAGGTCGAAGTCGACCGCTCGACCGGCGCAATCAGCGTGCCGCGATTCTTCGTGGCGCACGATTGCGGCCAGATCATCAACCCCGACGGCCTGAAGAATCAGATCGACGGCAACGTGATCCAGACGTTGAGCCGCACGCTCTATGAGGAGGTGAAGTTCGACCGCGCCCACATCACGAGCCTCGACTGGGAGACCTATCCGATCCTCAAATTCCCGCAGATGCCCGAGGTGATCATCGACCTGATCGACCGGCCGAACGAGAAGCCTTGGGGCGCGGGCGAGCCCACCACCGCGGTAGTTCCGTCGGCGATCTCCAACGCCGTGTTCGACGCCACCGGAGTACGGCTGCGCTCGGTGCCGTACGTGCCGACCAAGGTGAAGGCGGCACTGCAGGGGGCGTGACCGGCGGGGTCGCGCGCGGGAACTACATCGCGGCGCAAGCGTTCGCTTGAGTTGAGACGGACAACTCGAGAGGAACGCCCATGGCAAGAAGATATTCGCGAAGCGCGTCGAAGGACGTCGAGCGCGCGATGCACAAGCGCAAGCGCGGCAAGCTGAAAAGCGGCGGCAGCGGCAAGACGGTGAAAAGCCGCAAGCAGGCGATCGCCATCGGCCTTTCCGAAGCTCGCCAGAAGGGGAAGAAAGTGCCGAAGCGGCGGAAGCGCCGCTAGCTACGCGCGGCGGGCGCTGCCCCAAGGCGTGACGGCGATCGCGGCCGCGGTGGCGAGGCCGTATGCCGCCATGGACAGCCCGACGAGAGCGAACAGTGTCCATACCGGCTCCCCGGCCTGCGTCAGCCACCAGCCGCCGATGGCCACCACGGCGAGGCGCAGCGTCGAGGCAAGCACCGGTCCCAGCACTTTGCCCGCGCCTTGCGAGGCGAAATAGAGCGTCATGCCGAAGCCGAAGAAGGCGAAGGCCGGCCCCGCCAGGCGGAAATAGGACCGCGCCGCGCCGAGCACGGCCGCATCCTTAGTGAACAGCGCCGCCCACAGATCCGGCGCGACGGTGACGGTGAGTCCGACGAGGCCGAGGATCACCGCCGACAGCGCCCCTCCGGTCCACGCCACGCGGCGGGCGCGCTTCACGTTGCCGGCGCCGATCGCCATGCCGACCATGGGCACGGTGGCGGTGCCGACGCCGAAGGCGACCGGGATCAGCAGGAACTCGAGCCGCGCGCCGATGCCGTAGCCGGCGAGCGCCTCCACCCCGAAGCGCGCCACGAGGCCGGTGAAGATCAAGACCGTCAGAATCGACTGCACCGGCGACAGGCACGCCAGCGCGCCCACCTTCAGAATGTCGGCGAACATCTCGCCGTGGAAGCGGACGCCCTTCCAGGCGAGCGAGAGCCGGCCGCGGCCGCTCGTCAGGTACCAGGCGAGGAAGACGGTCGCGAGCGTGGTGGCGACGAGCTGGCCGAGCGCCACGCCCGGCATGCCGAGCCGCGGCACCGGGCCGAGGCCGAGCCCGAAGCTGCCGCCGACGACGATCTGCAGCGCCGAGGCCACAAACATGGTGACCGCCGGCACCTTCATGTTGCCGGTGCCGCGCAGCACCGACATCAGCGTGTTGGAAAGCCAGATCATCACCGCGCCGGCGAAGACGAAGTTGGAGTAGCGGATCGCTTCCCCGAGCACCTGGCCGCCGCCGCCGAGCAGGCGATAGAGCGCCGGGCCGAGGACGATAAAGAAGAGGGAATAGAGAATGCCGGCGACCGCGCCGATCACCGCCGCGTGCAGCGCCAGCGCCCGGGCCCGCCCGATGTCGCCGGCGCCGAGCGCGCGGCTCACGGCGGACGACACGCCGCCGCCCATGGCGCCCGCCGACATCATCTGCGTCAGCATGATGAAGGGGAACACCAGCGCCATGGCAGCGAGCGGCGCGGTGCCGAGGATGCCGATATAAGAAGTCTCGGCGATGCCCACCGCCACCATGGTCGCCATGGCGAGCACGTTCGGCAGCGCGAGCCGCACCATGGTTCCGAGGATCGGCCCGCGCAACAGCGGATCGACGGCGACGGGCGGAAACGGCGCGGGCGCGTTCATTTGGCGCCGGGCAGGTTCATGATGGCGCAGGTCTCGGTGCCGTGCGCGATGAGCGTGCCGGCCTTGTCCCACACCCGGCCCTCGGAGGTGGCGATGCGGGAGCCCACGTGGATGATCTTGCCTTCGCAGCGAAGCACGCCGGTCTTGTCGAACACTGGGCGCACGAAGCTCACGTTCATGTCCACGGTGGTGTAGACCTGCCCCGCCTTGAGCACGGTGTGCACCGCGCAGCCCATGGCGGAATCGATGAGCGTCGAGATCCAGCCGCCGTGCACGGTGCCGAGCGGATTGTAGAAGCGGAGCGACGGCCTGCCCTCGAACACGGCACGGCCCTCCTCCACCTCGCTGATCCAGATGCCGGAGGCTTCCGCGAACGGCGGCGCCGGGAGCGAGCGGTCCACGAGCTTCTGCAGAAATTCCAGTCCCGTCATGCCGAACACGGTCTCGCGCGGCACGAGGCCGTAGGTGAAGCCGATCGGTGCCGCTTGTGCCATTGCCGCCGTCATTGCCGCCTCCAACGTTATTTCGAAAGCCGCTCCAGCGCGCCTTCCAGCGCCTTGTGCAGAATGCCGACGTCGGCGTTGCCGAGCACCTCTTCCATGTGACGCTGCGCCTTGGCCCACGCCGTGCGCGCGGCGCGGAACGTGTCGCGGCCTGCCGCCGTGAGATGCAGCGCGCGGGAGCGCCGGTCATGGGGATCGGTGCGGAACACCACGAGGCCCTTCTTTTCCAACGGCCTGAGGTTCCGCGTCAGCGTCGTCGGATCCATGACGAGCTTCTCGGCGAGCGCGCCCACGCTGATAGCGGGAAGCGCGCGCAGGTGCGCCAACAGCCCGAACTGGGTGATGGTGAGCCCATGCGGCTCCACGTAGCTGTCGTAGATCTGCGACACCCGCCGCGCCGTCTTGCGCAGGCGGAGACACGTGCAGCCGAAGGAGATGGGGGGGAGCGCTTCCTGGGTGGCCATAATGGCGAGATTACCTGCATATGCAGGTAAATCAACAGCGCCGAGCGCGGCCCAGCCATGCCGGCGGCGCCGAGCTGAGCCTTTTGCGGACTCACATCGGCGGTGTAAGGCCGCCGAGGCCGACGTTGACGCGGGCCGCGCTCAGCGTCTCGTCCGGCTGCTTGGTGGCGGCCCCGATGAAAATCTTGGCGCCGGGCTTAAGCTCGCTCTTTTCCGCCGGCACGAAGGTGACGATCGGCGCCTCGGGCGGCACGATCACCGTCTTCTCGCCGTCCTTGTATTTCAGCGTCAGCGTAGCGCCGTCGACGCGGGTCACGATGTTGGCCACCGTCGCGTTGGTCATGGTGCTTTGCGGCACAAGATCCCAGGGACGGAACCCTTCGCCGAAGCCGCGCAGGGCTTCAGGGAAGATCAAGACCTCGATCGCGCGCTGCGTGCCGTCTGGCTGCGGCAGCGCGGCCGTGCCCACATAGCTTCCCGGCTTGATGTCAGCGAGCGTCGCCGCCACCACACCGGTGACGCCATAATTGTCCGCAAGCTTGATGGTGACGCTTGGTCCCTCGCGGGTCTTGACGACCAGCGTCTGCGCCTCGACGCGCTCGACCGTGCCGCGCACGCGAATGACTTGCTGGGCGGAAGCGGCGGTGGCGAGGATCAGCGTGAAGGCAGCGGCGGCGAGCGAACGCCGGATCATTTGGCGGTGCATGGTTTCCTCCCAGGCGCGGGTTTTTTTGGAAGAAAGAAGCATCTGCCGCCCGCGCTGCAGTGCTGCCGTACCTGTGCCTAGAAAACCGAAGGCTGGCAAATATTCCAGGCTTGCGCCGGATTACGACACCCCGAGCTTCTTATGAATGCTCGACGAGGTGGTGGTGTACTGGAACACGATCTTCTTGTCGGGATAGACGATCTTCGACGCCGCCTGGCTCATCAGCGCAGCCTCGTGGAAGCCCGACAAGATCAGCTTCAGCTTGCCCGGATAGTGGTTGATATCGCCGATGGCGAATATGCCGGGCGCGCTGGTCGCGAACGTCACGGTGTCGACCTCGATCCGCTCCTCGTAGAGGTTGAGGCCCCAGTTCGCCACCGGCCCGAGCTTCATGGTGAGCCCGAAGAACGGCAGCAGCGCGTCGGCCTCGATCGGAAATGTCGAGTTGTCGTCGCGCTTGGCGATCACCCGCGCGAGCTTGCCGCCCTCGCCTTCCAGCGCGTGCAATTGCCCGAGCGAGAACTCCATCTTCCCCTCGTTCACCAGCGCCTTCATGCGGTTCACGCCGTCGGGGGCGGCGCGGAACTGGTCGCGGCGGTGGAGCAGCGTCACGCGTTTCGCCACCGGCACGAGGTTGTGCACCCAGTCGAGCGCGGAATCGCCGCCGCCGGCGATCACCACGCTCTTGCCGCGGAAGGCCTCGATCTTGCGCACCGAGTAGAAGACGGAAGAGCCCTCGTAGCCCTCGATGCCCGCGAGCGGCGGCCGCTTGGGCTCGAACGAGCCGCCGCCGGCCGCGATCACCACCACCTTGGCGTCGATCACGCTGCCGGCGTCGGTGGTCAGCCGAAAACCGCCGTTCGCCCGGGCTAAGCCGTCGACCCGCTCGCCCAAATGGAAGTGCGGCGCGAACGGCTTGATCTGCTCCATGAGCTTGCCGATGAGATCCTGCGCGGAGATCGTCGGCCACGCCGGGATGTCGTAGATCGGCTTCTCCGGATAGAGCTCGGCGCACTGGCCGCCCACCTTGTCCTGGATGTCGACGAGGTGGCACTTGATGTCGAGGAGGCCGAGCTCGAACACGGCGAACAGCCCGACGGGGCCGGCGCCGATGATGATGGCGTCGGTCGCGATCGGCGCGTTCGGCTCGCTCATATTGCTAGCGTCCCTGGTAGCCCGGCGTGCGCACGATGAGGCCGTCGAGCGCGTCGGTCACCTTGATCTGGCACGACAGCCGCGAGTTCGGCTTCACCTCGAAGGCGAAATCTAGCATGTCCTCTTCCATCGGCGAGGGCGGCTCGATCTTCGCCGCGAACGCCTCGTCCACATAGACATGGCAGGTGGCGCACGAGCAGGCGCCGCCGCACTCCGCCACGATGCCGGGCACGTCGTTCTTCAGCGCCGTCTCCATCACGGTCGCGCCGATTTCCGCCTCGACGGTGCGCGCGGTGCCGTCGGGCTCGATATAGGTGATCTTGGGCATTGAACCTGGGAATCTGCTGGCTGGGCCGGTCCTAATATAGGAACGATCCGGCCGCGGCTAGGCCGCGATCAGCGCAGGATATCGGCGAGCGCGAGGCGGGCTTCCGCCACGCGCGCGTTGAGGTGCGCGAGCCCGGCGTTGGCGGTGTTGGCGTCGGCCGCGAACTCGATCTCCTCCGCCGCGCGCGCCACGTCGAAGGCGCCGACCGCCCGCGCCGCACCCTTGAGCCGGTGCGCCACCTCGCGCTGCTCGACGCGGCCCGTGGCGGAGGCGATCGCGTCGACCAGCGAGTTCGCCTGCGCCCCGAACAGCATGAGCAGCTCGCGCGCGAGCTTGCGATCGCCGAAGGTGACCCGGTCGAGGAACTGGGTGTCGAACGGGCGCGACTTTACGTCCGCGTCCGCAGGCCGGGAAATGCTACTCGCCATCGGGAGCTCCAAATCGACGCCGGCCTGGATTGTGAGGCCGGCGAGTAAAAGGATTGTGCAAGGGGCATGACCGGAGGCGGCCCCCGACCCCCCGGACGGGGCTATTCGCATTCCACCGCATTCCCGCCAAGGGCCTTGTTTCGCCTTGAATCTCATGGTGAATGAACCGTTAACGATGTTTTGAAGCCTTTAGCTTTCGGCGTTTTCCGGGGTGCCGGTCCGGTCTAGGATAGCGCCGTGGTGGGCTGACACATTTCCAATCGGGGCGACGGCTCCGGCAGCGCCAGGACCACGACAACGGGGCCGCGATCCCAGCTGGGCGTGCACGCCCGGTTGAGGCGAGTGGAGAAGAGGCAAGCGTGAAATGAATACGCCGAAGAAGTCCCAGGATCCCACCGAAGCTGCGCTCTCGGCGATCGAGGAAGCCTTGCAGGTTTCCCTCGGCGATCAGCAGCAGGCCACCGGCCCGGTGCCGCCGACCACCGTCGTCTCCCGCCCGATGCCGCCGCGCATGCCCGCCGCCGCACCCCTCGAGCCGATCGAGACCGCCGACGACCTCGCGCCGCGCGCGCCCGCGCGCCGCCAGCTCCGTCCGCCGCGCCGCGCCGCCAACGACGACCGTCCTTCGATCGGCCAGATCGTGGCCTCGCTCAACACCCGTCCGCCGTCCTCGCCCTACGTGTTCGCCGGATTGCTTTCGGCGGTCTGGCTCGTGTTCGGCACCTACCTCGCCTATGCCAACATGGCAGCCGAGCTTGCCGGCACTACGCGTTTCACCGACATCTTCGCCCTTCCCTACTTCCTGCCGTATCTCTCCGGCGTCGTGCTGCCGATCGTCGGCTTCTTCGCGCTCGCGGCCTTCATCCGCCGCACGCAGGAGATCCGCCAGATCGCGCGTGCCATGAGCGAGGTGACCGTGCGCCTCGCCGAACCCGAGGGCATCTCCACCGACGCCGTGGTCTCCGTCGGCCAGGCCATCCGCCGCGAGGTCGCGGCGCTGGGCGACGGCATCGAGCGCGCCATCGCCCGCGCCGCCGAGCTCGAGGCCATGGTCAAGAACGAGGTCGGCACGCTCGAGCGCGCCTACGACGAGAACGAGATCCGCGTCCGCGGCCTGGTCGAGGAACTGCAGAGCGAGCGCGACGCCATCGTCACCCACGGCAACCGCTTGCGCGAGGCGATGTCGTCGGCGCACGACGCCTTTTCCCTCGACATCGACAGCGTCACCGAGCGCATCAACAACTCGATCACCGACGTGACTGACCGCGTCACCGGCGAGATCGTTTCCCGCTCCGACGCGGCGCGCATGCAGATTTCGGCCGCCGGCGACCTCATCATCGACACCCTCACCCAGAAGGGCCGCGAGTCCACCGACCGCATGACCCAGGTCGGCGTCGAGATCGCGCGCGCCATCAGCGCCAAGGGCGACGCCGTCGGCGACGCCCTCTCCACCCACCTCGTGGCGCTGGAAGAGGCGATCATCAAGCGCGGCGCCGAGATGGCCGACCGTTTCGCCGAGGAGAGCCAGTCGCTCGGCACCCGCATCACCGACTCGCTCGCCGGCTTCGATTCGACGCTGAAGGTGCACGGCTCCAACATCGTCGACCAGATCACCTTCACCGCCACCACGCTCGCCGAGAGCACCGAGCAGGCGCTCACCGGCTTCGACGACCGCATGGGCAAGAAGAGCAAGGAGGTCACCGAGAACATCGAAACGCGCATGGGCCGCATCGAGACCGCCCTCGACGAGCGCACCACCAAGCTCAACGAGACGCTCGGCGCCCGCACGCTCGATTTCGCCCGCACCGTCGCCGAAGGCACCCGCTCCACCACCGAGGCGGTCGACAAGACCGTCGCCGGCATGGGCGACTACTTCGCCGCGCGCGCCCGCGAGATCGCCAACACCATCGCCGAGCGCGCCGAGAGCATCGACAACACGCTCGGCAAGCGCGCCGTCGAGGTGGCCAACGCCATGGCCGACAAGGCCGCGCTCATCGAGCAGACGCTGAACGAGCGCTCCGCCAGCATCGACCGCACCATCGGCGAGCGCTCGCAGCAGATCGCCGCCACGCTCGCCGACCGCGCCGACGGCGTCGACCAGGCGCTCGGCAAGCGCGCCCAGGAGATCGCCGCCACGCTGCTCGAGCGCACCAACGCCATCGAGCAGGTGCTCGGCCAGCGCGCGCTCGAGCTCACCGCCTCGCTCGACGCCAACGTCACCCGCTTCGACGACACCGTCGGCACCAAGCTCACCGCCATCGTCGAAACCATCGAAGCCCGCGGCACCGCCGTCACCGACGCGCTCGCCGCCAAGATCGAGCGCGTCACCGAGGTTCTGCGCAACGACACCGCCCAGATCGAGCGCTCGCTCGGCTCGCTCGCCGAGGAGGTGTCGCGCGCGCTGCTCGAACGCACCAAGGAGATCACGCTCGCCCGCGAGAGCCTGCGCTCCGACGTGTCCGGCGTGCTCAAGCAGCTCGAGCAGGCCAACATCCAGCTCCAGGTCGTGCTCGAAGGCGTCAGCGGCAACCTCGGCACCATGGAATCGACGCTCGCCGAGCGCCTTACCGCGCTGCAGTCCTCGATCGAGGGCACGGTCAACACCACCCGCACGGTCATCGACTGGGCGGGCGGCCAGGTCACGGACCTGCGCGAAATCTCGAGCGGCGTGCTGCGCGACCTCTCGACGCTGACGCTGCGCTTCGAGAACCAGGGCAAGTTCATCGCCGGCATCGCCGAGGCTCTCGGCGAGACCCACGGCCGCATCGACCAGACGCTCGCCGACCGCCGCACTGCGATCGAGGAGATCGTGGCGCTGCTCGGCCGCCTGTCGGGCGACCTCGAGGGCAAGCTCGCCGGCCGCGCCAACGAGCTCGGCGAACGCCTCGCCGCCTTCAACCAGCTCCTGCAGGAGGCGCTCGGCCAGGCCGAGACCCGCGCGCGGGAAACGGCGAACCTCGTCGCCGAGACCACCACCACGGCGACCCAGGCGATCACCAACCAGTACGAGCTCATCCGCGGCGCCTACTCCGAGGAGCGCGGCCGCACCGCGATCGCGCTCAAGTCCACCTATCAGGAGGCCGTCGAGGAAATGGGCGGCCTGTTCCACGAGATGAACGAGCGCTTCGCCGTCGCCGCGCGCGAGCTGCGCGACATGGCGGAGGAAGTGCAGCGTTCGCTCGAGCTCACCCGCGAGGAGCTGAAGCGCGGCGTGCTGGAGCTGCCCGAGGAGACGCGCGAAAGCGCCGCCGCCATGCGCCGCGTCGTCGCCGACCAGATCAAGGCCTTGTCGGAGTTGAACGACATCGTCGCCCGCCATGGCCGCCGCGTCGATCTCTCCGAGGCCCGCCGCGTCACCCCCACCACCAACTATCGCGGTGGTGGCGGCGGCGGCGAGGAAGCCGCGCCCCCGAGCCGCGCCCCGCGCGAACAGCAGGCGCCGGTGGCGGAGCTGCCGCGCCCCGCCCCGCGCACCGCGCCGCGCGAGGAGGAAGAGGAGTTCGCGGCGGAGGTGGCCGTTGCCACCGAGCCGCGCCGGGCGCCCGCCCGCGAGGGTCGCGAGCAGAACGGCGAGCGCTCCGGCTGGCTCGGCGATCTCCTGTCGCGCGCTTCCGACCGCGACGGCGAAGGCCAGCGCCGCACGCCCTTGCAGACGATCGAGTCGCTCGACTCGCTCTCCAGCGACGTCGCCCGCATGATCGACCATGACGCGGCGGTGGAGCTGTGGGACCGCTACAAGCGCGGCGAGCGCAATGTGGTGGGCCGCAGGCTCTATACCGCGCACGGCCAGAAGACCTTCGACGAGATCCGCCGGCGCTACCGGCGCTCCGCCGAGTTCCGCGACACCGTCGACCGCTACATCGAGGAGTTCGAGCGCCTGCTCGACCAGGTGGCGCGCGACGACCGCGGCCAGGGCCTCACCCGCACGTA
>DATNNN010000187.1:0-8375 GCA_035601815.1 Xanthobacteraceae bacterium
CCCATGGAAAGGCCCACCAGATGAAAGCGCGGCGGCGCGGCAGCAAGGATGCGCCGGGCAATGCCGGCCATCTGCGCGTCGCGGGTGTGATCGGCGACCGTGACCGGCCCGATCCGCCGCAAGGGCGCGATCTGGGGCCCATAAAGCCGCGCGGAACAGAGCAAACCGGGAATCAGCAGCACCGGAAAGGGCTCGGACATACTTCACCTTGTTGCGGCAAATGGCGGGTTTTCGGGGCCGTGAGGTTGACTTCGCGCCTTTCGTCCCTATGTTGCAACGCAGTCGACGTACGAGACCAAACGCGCGCTCCGATCGACTTCATCGCCCGCCCCTATGACCGTGGCCGGCTTCTCGGGAGCGCCACCAACGGAACTTTCCAACTAGATGTCTTTCTCCCAACTCGGTTTGAGCGACAAGGTGCAAGCCGCCGTCGCCGCCGCAGGCTATCAGACCCCCACCCCCATCCAAGAACAGGCCATCCCGCAGGTGCTGGCGCGGCGCGACGTGCTCGGCATCGCGCAGACCGGCACCGGCAAGACCGCCGCCTTCACGCTGCCCATGCTCACGCTCCTCGAAAAAGGGCGGGCGCGGGCGCGCATGCCGCGCACCCTCATCCTCGAGCCCACCCGCGAGCTCGCGGCGCAAGTCGAAGAGGCGTTCGGCAAGTATGGCGTCAACCACAAGCTCTCCATGGCGCTGATCATCGGCGGCGTTTCGTTCGATGACCAGGACGCCAAGCTCATGCGCGGGGTCGACGTTCTGATCGCGACACCCGGGCGGCTGCTCGATCACTTCGAGCGTGGGCGGCTCTTGCTCACCGGCATCGAGATCCTCGTCATCGACGAGGCCGACCGCATGCTCGACATGGGCTTCATTCCCGACATCGAGCGCATCTGCAAGCTCGTGCCGTTCCAGCGCCAGACGCTGTTCTTCTCGGCGACCATGCCGCCGGAAATCGCCCGCCTCACCTCCACGTTCCTGCACAATCCCGCCCGCATCGAAGTATCGAAGCCCGCGAGCACGGTGGCGAACGTCACCCAGGTGCTCGTGCCCTCCGCCTCCGATCCGGAGAAAAAGCGCGAGGTGCTGCGCCGCCTGATCCGCGAAGCGGAGGGCCTGAAGAACGGCATCATCTTCTGCAACCGCAAGACTGAGGTCGCGAAGCTGCACCGCTCGCTGGTCAAGCACGGATTCTCCGCCGCGGCGCTGCACGGCGATATGAGCCAGCCCGCGCGCACCAAAGCGCTCGACGGCTTCCGCGCCAACGAGATGACGCTCTTGGTGGCGTCGGACGTGGCGGCGCGCGGCCTCGACATTCCGGACGTGAGCCACATCTTCAACTTCGACGTTCCGCATCACGCCGAGGACTACGTGCACCGCATCGGCCGCACTGGCCGCGCCGGCCGCGGCGGCGCCGCGCTCATGCTGGCGTCGTCCGCCGACAAAAAGTCTATCGCGGCGATCGAGAAGCTGATCGGCAAGGAAATTCCGTGGGCCGACGAAGCGCCGCGCGAGGAGCCGGCGGCGGCGAGCGGGGAACCGCATCGCGAAAACGGACCACGCCGCGACGGCGGCCGCAGGCGCCGCGGGCGCGGCGGACGCTCCGCACCCCGCCCAGCGGCGCACACTGAGCCGCATCCGGCGCCGCAACCGATGCAGCAAGCCGAACCCCGCCAAGAGCAGCCTCGCGTGGAACAGCCGCGTCAAGTACAGCCGCACAACGAACCGCGCGTCGAGCGGCACAAGGACGCCCCCGCCGGCGCTAGCGCCGACTCCGCACAGCTCCCTGCATTCCTGTTGCGGCCCGTACCGCAGCGGGCGGGCTAAGCGCGGCGCTTTTTTCCGCCGCTCCGCTTTCGTGATTTCTTCATCGCCGCACGCTGCGCGGCGGCGAGCGCGGCCCGGGCAAAGCGCGCGAGATCGTCCGCGTCGTCGAGCAGGCGATCGGGCAGACGCCAGTAGGACAGCGACACCGCCCTGCCCTTAGCGCGCTGGTAGACAAAAGGCTTCGACCGCTCCGCCTCGAATGCGGGCCTCGTCTCGTCGTCGACCTTCAGAAAAATTTCGCCTCTAATGACGAGGCCGAACATGACGCCGTCGGCGAAGATGCCGGCGCCCGAGAACATGCGGCGCACGGAAACCGGGCCGAAGGCCGAAAACAGTTCGCGAATGGTTTCGGGATCTTGCAGCGTCACGCGGTCAGGCGCGCGCGGCGTCCTTGGCGGGCGCGAGCGACACCGACTCGCCGCAGCCGCAGGACGACACCTCGTTCGGATTGCGGAAGACGAACTTGGCGGACAGCTTGTCGACCGTGAAGTCCATTTCCGAGCCGATCAGATAGAGCACGGCCTTCTGGTCGATCAGCACGCGCACACCCTGCGTCTCCACTACTTCGTCGCCGGGCGCGACCGCTTCGGCGAGATCGAGCTGGTAGGTCATGCCGGCGCACCCGCCCTTCTCGAAGCCGACGCGCACGCCGACCACGGGCTTGTCCGCGCGGGCGACGATGTCGCGAATGCGCGCAACGGCGGCATCGGTGACTTTGATCACGGCGGGTCGCGGACGAGGAGCGTTCATCGGATCGGTTCCAAAACTTGAATCTATTTTACCAAAGCACAGATGGGGTTACCAGAGATTGAGCGCAAGGCGCGCCTCCTCGGACATGCGGCTTTGGTCCCACGGCGGCTCGAACACCACGTTCACTTTCACGGGACCGACGCCCTGCACCGAGGCAACGGCATTCTCTACGTTGCCGGGCAACTCCCCGGCCGCCGGGCAATTCGGCGAAGTCAGCGTCATGTCCAC
This sequence comes from Xanthobacteraceae bacterium, assembly GCA_035601815.1. Lineage (GTDB taxonomy): Bacteria > Pseudomonadota > Alphaproteobacteria > Rhizobiales > Xanthobacteraceae > DATNNN01. Next base: position 2,806 of record DATNNN010000187.1, read on the forward strand.
GATGACCGAGCGATCGTCGGCGATGTCGACCTTGTAGATGAGGCCAAGCTCGTAGATGTCCGCCGGAATCTCCGGGTCGTACACCGACTTCAACGCCGTCACGATGTCGTCGGTGAGGCGCGCGAGTTCCTCCCCGGGAATCGCCGATTGGATGGCCGGAGCGTGCGGCTTGGTCGCGGTACTGTCGTTCATGCGAACATTTCCTGCGCCTTCAATAGGGCGTCGGCAAAGACGTCCACCTCTTCCTTCGTATTATAGAGCGCAAACGAGGCACGACAGGTAGCCGTGAGGCCGTAGCGATTCAAGAGCGGCAACGCGCAGTGGGTTCCCGCCCGCACCGCGACGCCGGAACGGTCGATGACGGTCGCGACATCGTGCGGATGCGCCCCCTTCATCTCGAAGGAGACGATCGCGCCCTTGTCGCGGGCCTGCCCGATGATCTTGATGGAGTTGATGCGCGAAAGCCGCTCGGTGGCATGGGCCAGGAGCGAGTGCTCGTGGGCCGCGATGCGCCGGGCGCCGAGCGCGCGGACGTAATCGATGGCGGCGCCGAGTCCGATCGCTTGCACGATCGGCGGCGTGCCGGCCTCGAACTTGTGCGGCGGATCGGCGTAGGTGACGACGCTCTCGCTCACCTCGCGGATCATCTCGCCGCCGCCGGCATAAGGCGGCAGCTGCTCGAGCCACGGTTTCTTGGCGTAGAGCGCGCCGATGCCGGTCGGGCCGTACAGCTTGTGACCGGTGAAGACATAGAAGTCGCAGCCGAGCGCCTGCACGTCGGTCTCGGTGTGCACGGCCGCCTGACTGCCGTCGACCAGCACCGGGATGCCGCGGGCGCGCGCCATGCGCACCACCTCCTTGATCGGCACGAGCGTGCCGAGCACGTTCGACATATGCGTAATAGCGACGATCTTGGTGCGCGGCGTCAGCAGCTTCTCGAATTCGTCGAGCAGGAAATTTCCTTCCTCATCCACCGGCGCCCACTTGATCACGGCGCCGCGGCGCTCGCGATGGAAGTGCCAGGGCACGATGTTGGAGTGATGCTCCATGATCGAAAGCACGATCTCGTCGCCGGCACCGATCTTGGTGCGGCCGAAGGAAGCCGCGACGAGATTGATCGCCTCGGTCGCGTTGCGGGTAAAGACGATCTCCTCGGTGGAGCCGGCATTGAGAAACGAGCGCACCGTCTCACGGGCACCCTCGTAACTCTCCGTCGCCGCGTTGGCAAGAAAATGCAGGCCGCGGTGGACGTTGGCGTATTCCTGCTCGTAGGCGTCGCGCATGCGGTCGAGCACCGCGCGCGGCTTCTGCGCCGACGCCGCGTTGTCGAGATAGACGAGCGGCTTGCCGTACACTTCGCGAGACAGAATGGGGAAATCGGCGCGCACGCGCGCTACGTCATAGCCGCCGTTTTGCACGGCGGTATGAGTGGCGTTGGTGCGCGCGTCCATCAGCGCCGCTCCCCGAGCCAGGCGCGGACTCGGCTAGCCATCGCCTCGCGTATTCCCTCGTGCGCGATGGTAGCGAGCGGCTCGCCGACGAACGACTCGACCATGAGGGCTTCCGCCTCTTTCCGCGGAATGCCGCGGGCGCGGAGATAGAACAGCAGATTCTCGTCGAGCGCTCCGGCCGTTGCGCCGTGGCCGCACTGCACGTCGTCGGCGAAAATCTCAAGCTCGGGCTTGTTATCGGCTTCCGCCGCCTCGCCGAGCAGGAGCGCGCCCGTCATCATGCGCGCGTCGGTCTTCTGCGCGTTCGGCCGCACCACGATGCGGCCCTGGAACACGCCGCGGCTCTCGTCGTCGAGCGCCGACTTAAAGAGCTCGCGGCTGGTGCCGCCGGGTTGCGCGTGATCGACCACGAGCGTGGTGTCGGAATGCTGGCGGCCGCGCAGCAACGTGGCGCCGGCAAGCGTCGCCTGGGCTTTCTCGCCCTGGAAACGCACCGTCAGCGCGTTGCGCGAAAGCGCCGCACCCGTGATGAGCGCGAAGGTGTTGAGCCGCGCGTTCTTGCCGATTTCGGCGAGCACATTGGTGTAGCGCCAGCCGGCGTCTTCGATATCGACGCGCACCGCGAGAAGAGCACTCCCTTCCTCGAGAATCAGCTCGCTCGCGCTGTTTGCCTGATGGGTCTTGCCGGATCCGACTAAGCTTTCGACCAGGACCGCGCGAGCGCCCTTCCCTATGGACACGAACACGCGCGCAAACGTAGCCGCCGGCGCGCCGCCAACGAACGCGTGGACCACATGGATCGGGCGCTCGATCGCCGCGTTGGGCGCGACCTCGATGATCACGCCGTCGTTCAGGAATGCGGTGTTGAGCGCGAACAAGGCGTCATAGCCATCCGGCGCGAGCGTACCGAAGCGCGCGGGCAAATCGCCCTTAGCCAGCGCGTCGGCGAGCGAGCGGATGGCAAGGCCTTTCTCGAGATTCTTGAGATCAGACAGCTCGCCCACGAAGCTGCCGTTCACCAGCACGATGCGGCGAGCCTCGACGCCGGGCAGCGGATCGAGCGCGCGCGCCGCAGCGATGGCGTTGGCATCGGGCGGAGCGGCGTGTAGTGCGGCGTCGCGGAGCGCCGCACGGACATCGGTGTACTTCCACTCCTCGATGCGCCGGTGCGGCAGGCCGCCCTGCAGAAAGGCGTTCGCCGCCTCCTCCCGCAGGCGGGCGATCGCGCCCTTGCCCGGCAGCTTTGGGCGCAGCGCCTCGATCTGGGCGGCGAGCGCCTGCTCCGCGGGCGTGCGGATGCGCGCTTCGGCGTTCATTCGGCCGCTTCCTCCAGCCCGGCGTAGCCGCTTTCCTCGAGCTCTAGCGCGAGCTCGGGCCCGCCCGAGCGGACGATCTTGCCCTTGGCCATCACGTGCACCACGTCGGGAACGATGTGGTTGAGGAGCCGCTGGTAGTGGGTGATCACGATGAACGAGCGATGGGGCGAGCGCAGGCGGTTCACGCCGTCGGCCACGATGCGTAGCGCGTCGATGTCGAGGCCGGAATCGGTCTCATCGAGCACGCAGAGCTTCGGCTCCAACAGCGCCATCTGCAGAATTTCGTTGCGCTTCTTCTCACCGCCGGAAAAGCCGACGTTGACCGCACGCTTCAGCATTTCCTGTTCGATGCCGAGCGACTTCGCCTTGTCGCGCACGAGGCGGATGAATTCCGGCGTGGAAAGCTCGGGCTCGCCGCGACGCTTGCGCACGGCGTTCACCGCGGTGCGCAGGAACGTCATCGTGGCGACGCCGGGGATCTCGAGCGGATACTGAAAGGCGAGGAACAACCCGCGCGCGGCGCGCTCGTCGGGCTCGAGCCCGAGCAAGTCCTCGCCCTTGAACAGCACGCTGCCGGTGACCCGGTAGTTCGGCTTGCCGGCGAGCACGTGGGCGAGCGTCGACTTTCCCGAGCCGTTCGGGCCCATGATGGCGTGCACCTTGCCCACGTCCACGGACAGATCGAAGTCGTTGAGGATTTGACGGTCCTCGACGGAAACGGAGAGGTCTTTCACTTCAAGCAGGGACATGTCTTGCTTTCCAGTTACGCGTCTTCGCCCTCGTAGTAGTCGGCAGCGGTCAGGCGGCCCATTCCGCGATAGGTGGCCGTAGCGATGTCCGAGCTCTTCACTCCGGCTGTGACTCCGACCTTCTTGGAGTCCGGATATTCGACGACCTCGACGCCGCTCATAGTGGAGATGCCGAGGTAGCGCAGGTCGCCGGCGCCGGTGTTGATGAGCTGGTGCGCCTTGCCGCCGGCCGGCGCTGCGACGATGTCGCCGGCGCGCACGGGAAATTTCTCGTCGCCGAAGCGATACTGCCCCTCGCCCGAAAGGATGAAGAACATCTCGTCCATCACGTGATGGCGGTGAAACGGGAATGCGCGCTTGCCCGGCGGCACCGCATGGACGGCGCAGCCCAAGCCGGAAAGGCTGATGAGCGGGCCGACGCGGCCCCACTTCACGGCGAACTGCTTGCCGTTGCCGCGGTCCGCGAGCGGCACGTCATCGACGTTGACCACGACCTTATTCGTCATCCCACGCTCCCTTCGAGGGAGATCGCGATCAGCTTCTGCGCCTCGACCGCGAATTCCATGGGCAAGTGCTGCAGCACGTCCTTGACGAAGCCGTTTACCACCAGCGCCGTCGCTTCCTCGGCCGTCATGCCGCGCTGGCGGCAGTAGAACAGCATGTCCTCGGAGATTTTCGAGGTGGTCGCCTCGTGCTCGAACACGGTCGAGGAGTTCTTCGCCTCGATATAGGGCACGGTATGCGCGCCGCACTTGTCGCCGATGAGGAGCGAGTCGCAATTGGTGAAGTTGCGCGCGCCCGTGGCCTTGCGGTGCGCCGAGATCAGCCCGCGGTAGGTGTTGTTGGAGACGCCGGCGGCGATGCCCTTGGAGATCACGCGGCTCGTGGTGTTCTTGCCGAGGTGGATCATCTTGGTGCCGGAGTCCACCTGCTGGTGACCATTGGAGATCGCGATCGAATAAAATTCACCACGCGAATTATCGCCGCGCAGGATGCAGCTCGGATATTTCCAGGTGATGGCCGAGCCGGTCTCGACCTGGGTCCAGGAAATCTTCGAATTCTTGCCGCGGCAGTCGCCGCGCTTGGTGACGAAGTTGTAGATGCCGCCCTTGCCGGCGGCGTCGCCCGGGTACCAGTTCTGGATAGTCGAATACTTGATCTCGGCGTTGTCGAGCGCGATGAGCTCGACCACGGCGGCGTGCAGTTGGTTCTCGTCGCGCATGGGCGCGGTGCAACCCTCAAGGTAGCTCACGTAGGCGCCGTCGTCGGCGATGATGAGCGTGCGCTCGAACTGGCCGGTGTTCTTCTCATTCATGCGGAAATAGGTCGAGAGCTCCATGGGGCAGCGCACGCCCTTCGGCACATAGACGAAGGAGCCGTCGGAGTAGACCGCGGAGTTCAGCGTGGCGAAGAAGTTATCGGTGATCGGCACCACGGAACCGAGGTACTTCTTCACGAGCTCCGGGTGCTCGCGCACCGCCTCCGAGATCGACGAGAAGATGACGCCCGCCTTCTTCAGCTCGTCCTTAAAGGTGGTGACGACGGAGACGGAATCGAACACGGCGTCGACAGCGACGCGCGAAGAGTTCTGCACGCCCGCGAGCATCTCCTGCTCGCGCAGCGGAATGCCGAGCTTCTCGTAAACCTTCAAGAGCTCCGGATCGACCTCGGCGAGCGAGCTTGGCCCCGCGGTGCTCTTCGGCGCGGAATAGTAATAGAGATCCTGGTAGTCGATCGGCCCATAGTTGACGCGCGCCCACTGCGGCTCGCGGAGCGTGAGCCAGCGGCGATAGGCCTCGAGCCGCCAGTCGAGCAGCCACTGTGGCTCGTTCTTCTTCGCCGAGATGAAGCGGACGGTCTCTTCGGAAAGACCCTTCGGGGCCTTCTCGGACTCGATGTCGGTGACGAAACCGTACTTGTACTGATCCACGTCGATCGAGCGGACGCGATCTACGGTATCCGATACGGCCGGCATAACACGCTCCTTATCGCTGCGGTTTCAAGGACCGCGGATAGGTTGAAACTCAGGCAGCCTTCGTGGCTCTCCGTTCTGT
>DATNNN010000188.1:0-16561 GCA_035601815.1 Xanthobacteraceae bacterium
CACCACGCTGAACCCGAAGCTGCAGGTGATCGCCAAGAAAGCGCTTACCGACGGCCTCGTGCGCTTCGACGAGGGCAAGGGCTGGCGCGGGCCGCTGAGCCAGCTCGACGTCTCCGGCGACTGGGGCGCCAAGCTCGCGGAAGTGCGCGCGCTCAGCGACATCGCCTGGCGCCTCGCGGTGGTGCTGGAAGCGGGCGAAAAGACCGCCAAGGTCGGTTTGCAGCCGGGCCGCGAGGGTTCGGGCGCGCTGGTCAAGGAGCGCGAGATCGGCACCATCTCCGCCGACGACATGAAGTGGGTGAAGCCTACGGCCGGCAAGGATCGCGGCAAGCCGGTGCGCAATCTCGCCGACGTGTTGAAGGCCGGCGACGTAATCTACGTCGAGGTGATCGAGGGCAAGCCGGGCCAGTTTCGGCTGCGCCAGGTTCCCGAGGTCGAGGGCGCGATCATCGCCGCCGACCCGTGGACCGGCCGCGTGCTGGCGCTGGTCGGCGGCTTCTCTTTCGACGAGAGCCAGTTCAACCGCGCGACGCAAGCGCTGCGCCAGCCCGGCTCTGCGTTCAAGCCGTTCGTCTATGCGGCGGCGCTCGACAACGGCTACACGCCGTCCACCATCGTGGTCGACGCGCCGATCGAGATCGACCAGGGCCCGGGCCTGCCGCCGTGGAAGCCCGAGAACTACGCCAAGCAGTTCTACGGGCCGCAGACGATCCGCTTCGGCGTCGAGCAATCGCGCAACGTCATGACCGTGCGCCTCGCCCAGGACGTGGGCATGCCGCTGATCGCCGAATACACCAAGCGCTTCGGCGTCTACGACGACCTGTTGCCGGTGCTCTCCATGGCGCTCGGCGCCGGCGAGACCACGTTGCTGCGCATGGTCGCGGGCTACTCGATGTTCGACAACGGCGGCCGGCGCATCAAGCCGACGCTGATCGACCGCGTGCAGGACCGCTACGGCCGCACCATCTACAAGCACGACGAGCGCGAGTGCCAGGCGTGCGACGCCGATGCCTGGAAGAACCAGGAGGAGCCCACGGTCCTCGACCGCCGCGAGCAGGTCATCGATCCGATGACCGCCTATCAGGTCACCTCGATCATGGAGGGCGTGGTCCAGCGCGGCACCGGCACGGTGCTGCGCGAGCTCGGCCGGCCGGTTGCTGGCAAGACCGGCACCACCAACGAGGAGAAGGACGTCTGGTTTATCGGCTTCACCCCCGACATGGTGGTGGGCGTCTATCTCGGCTACGACCGGCCGCGCACGCTCGGCCGCGGCGTCACCGGCGGCCACCACGCGGCGCCCATCGTGCGCGACTTCATGAAGATGGCGCTTGCCGACAAGCCGGCGCAGCCGTTCCGCGTGCCGCCCGGCATCAAGCTCATCCGCATCAACGCCAAGACCGGCCAGCGCGCCGGCCCCGGCGACGAGAAGGTGATCTTGGAGGCGTTCAAGCCGGGCACGGCGCCGGCCGATTCCTATTCCATCGGCATCGGCGACGACGGGCGCGGGCCGTGGAGCGGCATTTCCTCGGACGCCGACCGCGCCGTGGGCCGTGGGCCGGGCGGATTGTGGTGAGGGGCGGCTAGCGCTCAGACATTGTTGCCGTCATGGCCGGGCTCGTCCCGGCCATCTCGATTCTTGGGGCACGTGCCCTCCTTAAGCGGGATTGCCGGGACAAGCCCGGCAACGACGACTAGGCGTGCCGCGCCCGGTGCGGACTGATGATGCGCGCCACCGCCAGCACGCCGAGCGCGAGCACGGCAGTCACCGCCGCCTGCCATTGCCCGCTCGCCGCGAGCGCCGCGGTCCCCGCCCAGCCGATGGAGGAGAAGGCTTCGGCGAAGGTGGCGATGCGCGAGGCCGTATGCCGGCGGCGGAAGTTGCTGCGCTTGGCCTGCACGCGGAACCAGAGCTGGATCGCGGTGGCGGCGATGGCGGCGACGATGAGAAATGCCGCGGCGGTCGCCGCCTGCATGGGTGCGACGAGGGCGAGCGCGAGCAGGAGCGGCGCGAACACGAGCGCGAGCGCCGACAGCACCGCCTCGATCTTGGCGCGGATCACGGCGCGCCGGCTTACCGGCGCCGTGGCGACGAGCTCGGGCGCGTCCTCGCCGGAGATGGCGAGCCACGCGAGCCCGCCCGCGAGCTGGCCGCCGGCCATGACCAGCACTGGCACCAAAATGAGGAGCGCGTCGGCGCCGTCGCCGAAGCTCCGCCACAACATGAGCGCGGGCGGCAGGAGATAGAGAATTTGCATCAGCGTCTGCGACATCAGCCACGGATCGCGCCGCAGCAGCATCCATTCCTTGCGCCGCAGCACGGCCGCCGCGGAGCCGGCGCGAAAGGTGCGGGCACCGCGCGCGCGGGACGGTGCGCCCTGCGCGGCACCAGCAGCGGCGATGGCGTGCTCGCCGAAGCGCGCCGAGAAAGCGGCGACGGTGAGCGCGAGCAGGGCCGCGCCGGCGGCGGCGACAGGAAGGAGCGCCGAAAGATCGCCGAGGATCGCGCGCGCCGGCCAATAGACCGGGCTTTCGATCGTGGGCGCGCTGTCGATGAAGGTGTCTGAGGCTAGGAACGCGAGCCGCGACAGCGTGCCGTAGGACAGGATCGCCGCCACCTGGATGCCGATGACGAACGCGGCTCCCACCACCGCCGCTACCACTTGCGCCACGAAGCGCGTGCGCCGCGGCCCGATCAGGCGGAAGAGCGCGACGGTGAGCGCCACCGCGAGCGCGGTCGCGACCGCGCCGAGGGAAAGGATCACGCCATAGCCCGCGAGCCAGTGCGGCCCGGCGGCGATGGTGAGCACGTTGACGAAAGGGCCGACGAGCAGGAGACCCATGAGGGTCACGGTCAGCGCCAGGATCGCGATGCGCACCGCGAACACGCGCCGCGCCTTTACCGGCGAGGAGAGAATAAGGTCGAGGTCGGAGCGGGCGTAGAAGGCGCGCGTTACCGATTCCATCGCCTGCGAGACCATGAGCGAGAAGGCCAGCAACCCGATGCCGCTGACGATGACGAGCGTCGCCTTGTCCGGATCGGTGCCCGCGCTGCTGAACTGGCGCACCGCGAGCCAGGCGAGCCCGTGCATGAAGAGGACGAAGAGGGCGATGCCGGTGACGACCGCGCCGAGGCGCGCGCGCCGCCCGGCCGTGAGCATGGCGAGCGCGTCGCGCATCGCCAGCCGCAGCTCATGCCCGGCGAACCAGGCGTAGGTGGCGGGCGCGATCACGCCGCCTCTTCGGCGACCAGCGCAAGGAAAGTGTCCTCGAGGCTCGCCTCGTGCTGGCCGGCGCGGCGGCGCAGCTCCTCGAGCGTGCCTTCGGCGATGAGGCGGCCCCGCGCGATGATGCCGATGCGGTCGGCCATGCGCTCGGCGACTTCCAGGATGTGCGTGGTCATCACCACGGTGCCGCCGGCGCGCACGCGCTCGCGCAACACGTTCTTCACCTGCCGCGCCGAGCCGGCGTCGAGGCCGGTGAGGGGCTCGTCGAGGATGATGACGGTGGGCTCGTGCACCAAGGCGCCCGCGAGCGCCACCTTCTGGCGCATGCCCTTGGAGAATCCCTCGCAGCGCTCCTGCGCGTGCGCCTGCAGATCGAGCCAGCCGAGGAGCGCGCGGGCGCGGCTGTCGGCGAGCTTGGCGTCGATGCCCCACAGGCCCGCGACGAACTCTAGATACTCGAGCGGGGTGAGCTTGTCGTAGATCATCGGCTCGTCAGAGATCCACGCCATCAGCTGCTTCGCCGCAATCGGCTGCTTGAGCGCGTCGATGCCGGCGACGGAGATGTCGCCCGCGTCGGGCGCGAGCAGTCCCGCCACCATGCGCAGCGTCGTGGTTTTGCCGGCGCCGTTCGGGCCGACGAGGGCGTAGAACTCGCCGGCGCGCACGCGCAGATCGAGGCCGTCCACCGCCGGGCGCTCGAAGCGCTTCACGAGCCCGCGGATTTCGAGGGCGAACAGGGGGCTCGTCATGGCGCTCGGCGATAATGGGGAATGCACGCCCGCGAGCCTAAAACTGATAGGTTTCCGCCCCGTGAATCAACGCGGCGAAATTCTCATCTTTCCGCGAACCCGCTTATCCGCTGTTTACTGACGCGCGTGAACGGGACTAGAATCGCCCCGCGAACGGCCGAAGTCGCGGCCCGTTCCAGGGAGGTCACCATGTCAGCGTTCAAATTGGATTGCTCGTGCGGCGACAGCGTGAAAGTCGACGCGGCAAGCCGTAACGACGCGGTATCGCAGATGAAGAACATCATGAATGCGGACGGGATCGCGACTCACTTCAAGGAGAAGCATCCCGGCCAGCCGGTGCCGCCGGTCGCGGCCGTGCATCAGTTGATCGAGCAGGGCGTCAAGGCGGCCTGAACAAGCATGCGCGCGGAAGTCGAGGCCCTCGTCGAGGAAATCGAGCAGTCGGTCGGGCTGCTGAGGAGGGCGCTTTGACTTCGAGAAGTCGGAAAAGCGCCTAGCCGAGCTCAACCGCCTCGCCGAAGACCCCAAGCTCTGGGACGACCCGCGCCAGGCCTCGAAGCTCATGCAGGAGCGCACCGCGCTCGGCGACAGCCTCGAGGGCGTGCGCCGCATCGAGCGCGAGCTTGCCGACCACAAGGAGATGATCGCGCTCGGCGAGGCGGAGAAGGATCAGGGCGTCATCGCCGAGGCGGAGGCCGCGCTCGTGAAGCTTCGCGATGAAGTCAAGCGCCGCGAGCTCGAGGCCATGCTCGGCGGCGAGGCGGACGGCAACGACTCCTACCTCGAAATCCACGCCGGCGCCGGCGGCACCGAGAGCCAGGACTGGGCCGAGATGCTCATGCGCATGTACGTGCGCTGGGCCGAGGCGCACGGCTACAAGGTGGCGGTGATCGACGAGGCGCTGGGCGAGGGCGCCGGCATCAAGTCGGCGACGATCGAGGTCAAGGGCAAGAACGCTTACGGCTGGCTCAAGACCGAGGCGGGCGTGCACCGCCTGGTGCGCATCTCGCCGTTCGACGCCAACGAGCGCCGCCACACGTCGTTCGCCTCGGTGACGAGCTATCCGGCGGTGGACGACGACATCAAGATCGAGATTCCGGAATCCGACGTGCGCGTGGATACGATGCGCTCGGGCGGCGCCGGCGGCCAGCACGTGAACAAGACGGAGTCCGCCGTGCGCCTCACCCACATTCCGAGCGGCATCGCGGTGGTGTGCCAAAGCGACCGCTCCCAGCACAAGAACAAGGCGCAGGCGTGGAACATGCTGCGCGCGAAGCTGTACGAAGCCGAGCTGAAGAAGCGCGAGGCGCAGGCGGTGGTCGACCAGGCGGCCAAGACCGACATCGGCTGGGGCCACCAGATCCGCTCGTACGTGTTGCAGCCCTATCAGCTGGTGAAGGACCTGCGCACCGGTGTCACCTCGACCAATCCGGAGAAGGTGCTGAACGGCGACCTCGACCCGTTCATGCAGGCGGCACTGGCGCAGAAGGTGTTCGGCGGCGGGCCGGAGGAGATTGAGGACGTGGAGTAGCGCCGACCGCAGCGAGGACTTCGCATGCCCTCACACATCGACCCCACCAAGGAACGCTTCGCCGCGTTTCGCGCCGCCGACCGCGCCGGCCCCATTCACATGCTGAACCTCGTGCTTCTCCGCGAGCGTGCCGCCTATCCCGACGGCCGCGCCGCGACGGGCGCCGAGGCCTACGCCGCCTATGGCCGCGACAGCGCGCCGGTATTCCAGCGCGTCGGCGGCCGCGTCATATGGCAGGGCGCCTTCGAGTTGATGCTGATCGGGCCCGAGGCGGGCGAGAACTGGGACCGGGTGTTCATCGCCGAATATCCCTCGGTCGCGGCCTTCGTCGAGATGCTGCGCGACCCCGTCTATCGCGAGGCAGTGAAGCACCGCCAGGCGGCCGTAGTGGATTCGCGCCTGATCCGGCTGAAGCCGCTGCCCGCGAGCGACCGCTTCGGCGGCTAGGAAACCTTCCGGCGCTTTCCGCGTTGGTTTGCGGCTCCGTTTGGGAGCCATTGGGGCAACGGAGGGCAATCATGCGACATCTGGGGTTGGTTTTGGCCGGCGCGATCATGGTCGCGATGGCGGGTCAGGCTAGCGCCGCCGTGCGGCAGCCGGGCTTCTCGCCCGCCGGCGGGGCGGCGATCACGCTCGTCCAGGAGAAGAAGGAGACCGTCGGCCAGAAGATCAAGCGGGTGTGGAAGAACTGGACGGGCTACAAGTTCTGCGTCCGCTGCCCGATCCCGATCCCGCTCACCACCTCCAGCTGCACCGAAACAGGCAAGAGCCGGGCCGACGCCAAGGCCAAATGCCAGGCGCGGAACCAGTTCTGCTACGTCCTGGACGAAGGCTGCCGCTAAATACCGCAAATCCCCTCGTTGACCCCGCGGGCGTTGGCGGGGAGACTGCGATTCGCGTGCACCCGCACGCGAAGCCAATTGGGGGGAAAATCATGCGTTACTTGCTAGGGGTGGCCGCTGCGGTCGCCTTGATAGTGGGCGCCGGCAGCGCCGGCGCCGCGGTGGTGAAGCCCGCCGGTCTGGCCGCGGCCGCCGTCGATCTCGGCAGCCTCGAGCTCGTGGCCAGGAAGGGGCGCGCCCATGGGGCGGCCTTCTGCGTCGCTTGTCCGATTCCGATGCCGGTCATGAACAAGACCTGCGTGGGCAGCATGCAAAGCTGCATGGCGGCGAACCCGCTTTGCTATGTGACGAGCGGCGCGTGCGCGGCTGGTCCTGTAGCGGCACCCGCCAAGGCGAAGAAGGCGAGGAAGGCCAAGAAGGCCGGGAAGAAAAAGATGGAGAAGAAAGAGCCGGCGGCGAAGAAGGAGCCGGCGAAGAAAGAGCCCGCAAAGAAAGAGCCGGCAAAGAAAGACAAGAAGAAGTAAGGCGCGAAAAAACGGCTCGCGGCCTCCGGGCCGCGGGCCGCTTTATTTCTTCTCTAGCATGAGCTGGCCTTCCTTGCGGATCACCGGCAGGATTTTTTCGGCGATCTTGGCCAAGAGCCACGGCAGCCGCACCTCGACCAGCACATAGTTCTCAAACGCGGTGACGGTGCCGGAACTCGTCTGTCCGATCGCCGACACACGGAAGGCTAGCTGGTCGCCGCTCCAGATTTCTTCTTCCACCTTGAGCAGCGCGCCGAATTTTGTGCGCACCGAGCCCATGCCGGCCTTCAACCGGCGCAGCGCTTCGTCCTTGCCGAGCTTGTGGGGGATCGAGATGGTGATCGCTTCGCTCATGGCATCCGGATTCCGTTTCTCGCCTCCCATGTAGGAAGGCGGAGCGCGCTTAGCCATATTGGGGAGGTCGAATAGTCGCGGGTTTTTCCCGCGGACGGGAAGGGCGTCTTGCCTATCCTTTGCCCGCGCCGCTACCATCGCCTCCAAGCAAAGCCTCGCCAGGGAGGACGCCCGTGCAATTCCTCGTTCGTTTCTTCAGCCTCGCCGTCCTTCTCGCCGCCGGCCTCCTGCCCGCGTCGGCGCAGGACTATCCGAGCCGCCCGGTGCGCTGGCTCGTGGGCTATCCCGCCGGCGGCTCCACCGACATCCTGGCGCGCATCCTCGGCAATTATTTCCAGGAGAAATGGGGCCAGCCCTTCGTGGTGGAGAACAAGCCGGGCGCCGGCAACAACATCGCGACCGAAGCGGTGGTGAACGCCGCCCCCGACGGCTACACGCTCCTTCTCGTCAACCCGGCGAACGGCATCAACGCCACGCTCTACAAGAACCTGAAGTTCAACTTCATCCGCGACATCGCGCCGGTGGCCGGGCTGATCCGCGTGCCGAACGTGATGGAGGTGCACCTCTCAGTGCCGGTGAAGACGGTGGCCGAGTTCATCGAGTACGCCAAGCAAAACCCCGGCAAGATCAACATGGCCTCGTCCGGCTCCGGCACCTCGATCCACCTGTCGGGCGAGCTGTTCAAGGCAATGACCGGGGTGAACATGGTGCACGTGCCCTATCGCGGCTCGGCGCCGGCGCTGACCGATCTCCTCGGCGGGCAGGTGCAGGTGATGTTCGACAACATGCCGTCGTCGGTGGGGCACATCAAGGCGGGATCGCTCCGCCCGCTCGCGGTGACGACGGAGACGAGGAACGAGCAGCTGCCCGACGTGCCCACCGTGGGCGAGACAGTGCCCGGCTACGAGGCGAGCGCCTGGTTCGGCATCGGCGTGCCCAAGGGCACGCCGAGGGAGATCATCGACAAGCTGAACAAGGCGGTGCAGGAGGCCTTCGAGGATCCCAAGGTCAAGGCGCGCCTCTCCGAGCTCGGCGGCACGACGCTCCGCGGCACGCCCGAGGACTTCGGCAACATCATCGCGGCCGAGACCGAGAAGTGGAAGAAGGTGGTGGAGTTTTCCGGCGCGACGGTGGAGTAGCGCGCGACGCGTTGCCAAGAAATACCTCCGCCGACGGCTAACATTCGCGCGCTGCGATCACCATATGATTGAATAGTGACCGCCCTCGACAAAACCAATTCACGGCTTGCAGACACCATGGCAGCGCCTGCCGACGCGGCCTCAATCGCGAACGCAGCCGCGGCAAAGTCCGCGGCGCCGGCGGCCCAGATCCGCAAGGATATCGGGGCGAAGACGGTGCGAGCCAGGTCGGCATTCGATTACGGCAGCGAGGCGGAGCTGTATCACCCGCGCTCGCGCACAGCGCGGCGGCAACCGGTGGGGTACCGGCGGTTCACTGCGGCCGCGGACGCCATTCGCTTCGCCATCGAGGACCTGCCGCCGGCGCTTCTGCGCGGCGCCGTTCTCGAAGTCGACGAGAAGCGATACGACAGCCACGGGATCCGTCGCCTGTACGGCAGCGCTGGCTATCCTCTGCCCCGCCGCAAGGCGGCTTAGTTCGAGAAGTCCTGCCCACCGGCGAGCTCGACGCGGCGCTGGCGACGCTCTTCCGCACGGCGGCCGAGGAGCCGAGGGTGAAGCGCTTCTCGGATCTATCGGCGGCGAAGGGGTGAGGACGCGGAACTGAATCAGCCGAGCGGGCGCATCTTTTAGGATGCGACCTATCGCTTCGTTCTCGATCGTCGCTATCCGCCCTGGAGCGCTTTCCCGACTCAAGTCAGACGTCACGCCAAGTCCGAGAAGCGTCAACAAAGGACATTGAACTACGCAACGCAATCATCGCTGGGCAGCTCTTAGCACGTTCGCAACGAGTACGCCGAGGCAACCAAATAACAAAACAGCTCCCGCCGCCAGTTGAACGTCCGGCATTGCAGCTGCAATAAGAGCTGCAATTATGATGACCGCAAGGATCGCCAGCGCAAGCGAACCATCGTCAACGAATAGCCCAGTCAGCTCTCGAAAGACCGTGATTAGAGCATTCACCGCAACATCTCCGCACTCGGGCGACGCGCCAGAACGATTGCCATGAGCCCTACAGCCAGAAACAACGCGGCAAATGCGAGAATTGCAGAATCCGCGCCCGGCCAAGTAATACCGAGACCTTCTCCGGTCCAAAACACACCGAACGCGGACAGCATCACGCCGACAGTGAATTTGAGCGTATTCTCAGGAACCCGCGCGAGCGGACGATGAAGGACGAGGCCAGCACCGGCAACCAGCAAACAGGCCGCAAGGGCACCGGCGCCCGCGGGAACTAAAAGTCCACGGCCCGTGCCGATCGCAATTACGATGAAGACCACCTCCAGTCCTTCCAGGAGCACGGCCTTGAAGCTAGCGAGGGCTGCTAGCCAATCGAGCTGCGCTTCATGGCGACGTGCTTGCTCGTGCAATTCTTCCGTCCCCATCTTGAACGCGACGGTCTCATCATGCAGCGGAATAATATTTGCAGCGCGTAGAATCGCCTTTCGCAGCCAGCGCATACCGAACAATAATAGCAGGATGCCTATCACCAGCTGCAGAAGATGCAGCGGGATGCGATCAAGGAGTGGTCCCAGCGCCACGACAATGAGAACCAGCAACGCAAGACCAGCGAGCGCGCCAAGCCCCGCCGGACGCCAGCCGCGAACAGTGGCGACGGCGAGTACGATCGTCAGGGCCTCCACGGCCTCGACGAGCGAGGCCAAGAATGCCGCCGCCATTGCCGGCCAAAACTGAGTCAGGACGACTGTCACGAGACACCTGTATGAAGTTGAATTTCTGAAGACTTTTTCTTTGAACCGTGTTGGGTGTATTTGATGACCCATTCGCGGAGTTGAGATTATCTGCGATAACGCGCCAGAGAATAATCACAGGGATGATCGAAAACTAGCCCGACCCAACAAAGACGTGGCGTAGAGTGTTTGATGCCGAAGCGGCCAAGCTAAATCCCGGCAACAGTTCACCGATCCAAACGGGGGCGAGTCGCACCGCGCGCGGGTGCGGAGTCCCCGTCATCGCCGGACTTGGCCCGCGATCTCGCTTAGTGGGGCAGGGCGGTGCCCATTGAATCGGGATGGCCAGGACAAGCCCAGCCGTGACCGCGCGGAGGAAATGACGCGCTTTAGCGCTTCGTCGTCGTCACTGCCCGTTCCAGCACCTGCCGGATCAGCCGCTGGTAGGAAATGCCCTGACGGGTCGCGAGTTTCTTCACCGACTCCAGGAGCGGCTTCGACAGTCGCATGTTGACGCGCTCGGTCTTGGGCTGGAATTCGAAGCGCGCCGGCTTGAACTGGCTGAAATCGAGGCCGGAGAGGTCCTGTTCGAGAAAGACCTCGGCCGCCTCGTCCGTGCGCAGCTTAGGAACTCTTTTCATAGGCCGCACCTCTCGCTCGCCCGTATGTATAGACGTACATACAACAAAATCGCTGCATGCGCCATAATATGATCACATTCCTATGATTATATTCCAGCTTCGCCTCCAGCGAGGGCCTGTGACGGGATCCAGTCCGGCTCAGAGGGAGGCGAGCGGCGCCCGCGGCGGAGCCCTAATGGAAGCTCCGTCCCGGGAGGCCCCAGGTCACCGTCCGCCGGCATTAAGACTGGCTGCCTTCAATGGCTGCACGGGGGCCGGCGAACGGGGGAGATCCCCGGGATAAGGGCCCCTTACGAGGGTCCCGCCCGTTCACGGAAGCACGGTCCCGGGGTACGAAAAAACGCCGCGCGCGGGTCGCCGGAAGGCGCTCTCGCAAGACCAAATGGGTCTTCGGATGAAACTCCCGAAGACCGCGCCGACCGGCGCCCGCGCCCCTCGCACTTTTGAGGGGAAACGGAACGGAAGGAACAACACTCCGGCGAGAAACCCTCGCGCGGAAACGTAGGAGGCTGTTTGAAAGCGACCCATCAACTGTCATCGCCGGGCTCGGCCCGGCGATCTCGCTTAGGGACGCAATGCCGTGCCCCATGAATCGAGATGGCCGGGACAAGCCCGGCCATGACGGCAGAGAAACGGAAGTCTAATGCCTAGAGCGCCGTATCGAGCCTCAACCCCGCGCGCAGGAAGCGCTGCGGGTCCACTGCCTCGCCGTTCACCCGCACCTCGTAGTGCAGGTGCGGTCCGGTAGAGCGGCCGGTGGTGCCGATGCGCCCGATCACGTCGCCGGCCTTGATCTCGCTGCCTTCGGCGACCAGCACGGCCGAGAGATGTCCGTAGCGGGTGACGATGCCGCCGCCGTGGTCGATGTCGATGGCGAGCCCATAGCCGCCGTTCGCGCCGGCGGCGACGACGTGGCCCGCGGCCGTGGCGCGCACCGGGCCGCCGCTCTCGCCGCGGAAATCGACGCCGGCGTGCAGCGCCCACTGGCGCAGGAATGGATCGAGGCGCACGCCGAACGGGCTCGTCACTTCGGCATCGCGCAGCGGCCGCTTCACCGGCACCCGGTCGAGCGCGCGCGTGAGGTCCGCCTCGCTCGCCGCCGCCGCGTGCACGCGGGCGAGCTGGCGCTCGAAGGGGTCCTCGCTCTTGCCGAAGTACGGCAGGAACGGCCCGCCTATGGCCGCGACCTTCATCGGCTTCGCGGCGGGCGTGGGCAGCGCCAGATCGGCGAGCACGTGGCGCACGCGCGTGGCGCGCTCGTCGAGCTCTTCTTCCAGCGAGTTCAGGCGTTCCGCCTGGCGCATGTCGAAGGCTTCCACGTCACGGCCGATTGCGGCGACCTGACGGGTCACGTCGTTGTCGACGCCGGCGAGGCGGAGACGGAAGGGGGCGGCGGGACGCGATTCTAGCCGCGCCGTGCGCTCGAGCGGCGGCGCGATCAGGATCGTGTCGGAAAGGGGGGTCGGCCTCATGAGTGCGGCGGGTTCGGGGGAGCGCGGCACGGTTGCGGTGATTTCCGGCGCGGGCTCCCGGCGGATGCCGATCGAGCCCAATACGTTCTCGCGCTCCTCGAGCTTGGCCTGGCGCTTGAGGAGCTCGGCGAGCGCCCGCTCCACCCGCTCCTGGTCGATCATCTTGACCGAGCGTAGCCGCTCGACCTCGGTCATCAGCTCGCGCACCTCGGCCCCATGCGAGCGGGCCATGGCCGCCTGGTGCTCGGCGAGCAGCATCAGCGCGTCGTCGTGGAAGACGACGTAGAGCGTTGCACCCGCGGCCCACAGGCCGAGGAGCGCGATGGTGGCGAGTGCCGCAAGCGTGTTGCGCGAGGGAAGGGCCGGCCGCCGCGGCACCGGGTGAGGGCGGCGGCCGTAGTGTCGTCCGAAGTAAGTCTCTGCCATCGGGAAACACGCAAAAGCCAGTGGTTCGCGGCGCGAAACCGGCGGCAATCTGCGCCGCCATGGTTAATTCCCGGTCAACGGAGCGGGGCGGGTCTTGGGGCCGGTGGAATCAGTTTCTGAGCGCCCACGGCCAACCACTTGGCGGCGAGGGGGTCTTTCGCCGGTCACGGCAGCCCGAAACCTTCCGACCGAGGCGCCCTAGAGCTGCCCGCCGAGCCGCCGTTCTGCAACAGAATCAGTCATTTGCCGTAGTTTCGTCGCCTTTCCCGCCTTGGTACGGCGCTGAATCTAGCCGGTTGGGCGACCGGCCGGCTGCATCGCGAGACCTGGGCTCACCGCCCGCTCTGCGGCCGGGGCTTCAGGGGACCCTCGGAGACGACCTCGCGAATGACGCCGCCGCATGCTCATGCGCGCCATCCCCGCTCCATGCGGGCCAGGGTCAAGTCCCTGATCGACGACCTGCGCCGCGAAGCCGGGCTCGCCCGCCGCGCACTCGCCCGCTGGTCCGCCCGCGCGCT
Source organism: Xanthobacteraceae bacterium (assembly GCA_035601815.1). GTDB lineage: Bacteria > Pseudomonadota > Alphaproteobacteria > Rhizobiales > Xanthobacteraceae > DATNNN01. The sequence goes on from DATNNN010000188.1 coordinate 13,112, forward strand.
CCGCCTCGCCCTCTACACCCCCTCCGGCCGGCTCTCGCGGCGCAAGGCGATCTCCTTCGGCGTCGTGTTCGTCGCCGTGGTCGCGGTTCTCATCCTGCGCAGCACGTTGTTTGGCGATGTGGCCGCGCCCTTCATCGCGCGCGCGCTCGAGGACAAGCTCGGCCCCGGCCACCGGGTCGAGATCGGGTCGAGCAAGCTTGAGAAGAACGCCGCCGGCGAGACCGTGTTGCGGGTGCAGGACATCGTCGTGCACGGCCCCGACGGCCAGGTGATTGCGCGGGCCCCGAGCGCCGAGGTCGACTTCGAAGGCAGCTTCCTCTCCGGGCGTCTGCAGGCCCGGCGCGTCGACCTGATCGGCGCCGAGATGACGGTGCTGCTCGGCGCCGACGGTCGTATCGCGGTGACCGCCGCGCCGGAGGGGGCGCCGCTCATCAAGACCTTGCCCAAGCCGAAGACCCCCCCCGCCCGCACCACGGTCGGCGATCCCTTCCGCTCCCCCGAGCTCGCCCGCTGGCTCGACGGCCTCGAGCGGAGCGGCCTCGACGGCATCGCGCTCGCCGAGGTCGGCCTCAAGCAAGGCACGTTGGTCGTCGAAAATCTTGCCAGCGGCCGGCGTTGGCGCTTTTCCGATATCGATATCCGGCTCGCCCGGCCGCAGGAAGGCGGCGTGAGCCTGTCGGTGAGCTCGGCCACCGCCGGCAAGCCCTGGCGCCTCAACGCCACCATCGGCGCCAAGCAGGACGGCGTGCGCGCCATCGATGTGGTGGCGAACGCCCTCGATCCCGGCGATCTCCTGCTCGCCGCCGGCTTCGGCCATCGCGATTTCTATGCCGAGCCGCTGCTTTCCGGGATCTTCCGCGCCCGCGTCGCCGAGGACGGCAGCGTGCTCGCGGCGCTGTTGCAAGTGCAGGCGGGCCGCGGAACGATTGGCAAGGCGAGCGACTCCGAGGCCCGCTTCTTTCTGAACGACGCGCTTCTCCAGGCGCATCTCTCGGCCGACCGCAAGTCGGTCGTGTTCGATCCGGTCCTGGTCAACGCCGGCGCCAATCGCGTCGGGTTGCAGGTGACCGTCCGCGCCCCCACCGCCAACGACGGCGTCTGGCCGATCGAGATTTCCCATGGTCTCATCGCTCTCTCCAGTGGCCGCGAAGAAGCGCCGCTCGTGCTCGAGCGAATTTCCGTGCGCGGCCACTACGATCCGCGCGCGGAGCGCCTCGCGATCGAGAACGGCGACGTCTCGGGCATGACCGTGGGCGTCGCTTTTTCCGGCGCGCTCACCATGGGCGGGCCGCAGCCCACGCTGATGCTCGGGCTTGCCGGGGCGCGCATGCCGCTCTCGGCTTTCAAGCGCCTGTGGCCGGCGCCGATCGCGGCCAAGACCCGGGCCTGGGTGATGGAGCGTGTGGAGCAGGGCCTAATCGAGCGGGCCCAGATCGCGGTCAACCTGCCCCTCGACGCCATTGGCAAAGGCGACGTGGAGTTGCCCGACGAAGCCGTGCGCGTCGACCTCACGGCCACGAACGTCGCCTTCCGTCCGACCTCCAATCTTCCGCTCGTGCGCGACGCGCCGGTGACCGTCGTGGTGACCGGCCGCACCGCGCGGGTGCGTGTGCCCAAGGCCGTGGTGGAAACCGCGGGCGGGCGCCGCATCGCGCTCTCCGACGGCGAACTCGTCGTTCCCAACCATGCGCCGGCGACTCCGAAGGGCAATGTGCGCTTCCGCTTCGACGGACCCGCCGATGCCGTGGCCGAGGTGCTGAGCGCCGACCCGTTGCGCGCCATCACCGGATTCACTTTCGACCTCGCCTCCACTCGGGGAACCGCCTCCGGCAGCGTGCGTGTCGAGGCGGTCTTCCGCCGCGGGGTCACGGCCGAGGAGATCGACTATTCCGGCGACGCCGAACTCGTGAACTTCACCGCCGATCGCATGGTGCGCGGCCAGCGCGTGGAGGGCGTCAACGCCAAGATCGCAATCACGCCGGCGCTCGTCACGGTGAAAGGCGAGGGCAAGATCGGCGGCGCGCAATCCATCTTCGAGTATCGCCAGCCGCGCGGCGGCGAAAACACGGAGTTCCGCTTCGCTGCTACCCTCGATGATCAGACTCGCGCCCGCTTCGGCATCGAGCTCTACCCGTGGCTCGCCGGTCCCGTGCCGGTGAAGGCGTCCGGGCGCTGGACCAGCCGCGAGACGCGCATGGATGTCGACGCCGATCTCACGGCCGCCAAAGTCACCGACCTCGTGCCCGGGTGGAGCAAGGCGCCGGGGCGCCCCGCGCGCGCCGTCTATCGCTTCGTCGAGCGCGACGGCCGCCTGCGGGTGGAGGATCTCAACGTCACCGGGGCCGGAACGAGCTTGCGCGGCAACATCGAGCTCGAGCCCGACGGGTCGCTCGTTTCGGCGAACTTCCCGGTATTCCATCTCTCCGATGGCGACAAGGCGGCGTTGCGCGCCGACCGCGCCGCCGACGGCACGCTCAAGGTCACGGTACGCGGCGACGTGCTCGACGCCCGCGCCGCCATGCGCTCAATGACCGAGGGCTCGCCCAGTGTGCCGGGGCGTCCGTCCAAGCCGCGCGATCTTGACCTCGACATGCGGCTCGGTGCCGCCACCGGCAACAACGGCGAGGTCGCTCGCCAGGTCGAGTTCCGCTTGCTGCGCAAGAACGGCGAGGTGCGGAGCTTCGCGCTCCTCGGCAGGATCGGCCTCGACGCTTCCCTCGTCGGCGAGTTGCGCACCCGCGAGGGCGGTGGCAAGCCGGTGCTCTACGTCACCGCCGGTGATGCCGGCGCGTTCTTCCGCTTCGCCGACCTCTACAACCGCATCCAGGGCGGCGAGGTGTGGTTGATCATCGATCCGCCCAACGCCGAGGGCGCGCCGCAGGACGGGATCATCAGCGTGCGCGACTTCGTGGTGCGCGGCGAGAGCAACCTCGACCGCCTGCAGTCGGCGGCTCCCCGCGACGAAGCTGGCCGGCCGATCCGCTCGCCGCAGGGCGATCAGGTGCCGTTTTCACGGCTGCGCGTGGATTTCAGCCGCACGCCGGGCCGCTTCGGGATTCGCGAGGGCGTGATCTTCGGACCCACGATCGGCGCCACCGTCGACGGCTCCATGGACTACGCCGCCAATCGCGTGAGCCTGCGCGGCACCTTCGTACCCGCTTACGGGCTGAACAATCTGTTCGCGCGCATTCCGGTGGTGGGATTTTTCTTGGGCGGCGCTCCCAACGAGGGCGTGTTCGCGGTGCCCTTCGAGATCGTGGGACCGGTGAACGGTCCGACGCTGCGCGTCAATCCCGTGGCCGCGGCCGCGCCCGGTTTCTTGCGCAAGATTTTCGAATTCCGCGGCGCCTCCGACGCGCCGCCGGCGCGCCCGGTGCCGTAGCGTCACACCGGCTTCAGGAGCACGTGCTTCTTCTTGCCGAGCGAAAGCTTGATCACGCCTTCGGGCGT
>DATNNN010000189.1:0-12409 GCA_035601815.1 Xanthobacteraceae bacterium
TCGGGGCGCACCTTCTTGATGCGCGGCAGAAGATCGAAGGCGTTCTCGTCGGGCAGCACCACGTCAGTGATGACGAGCTCGCCGTCGCCCTGGGAAATCCAGCGCCAAAGTGTGGCCGCGTTGCCGCATGAGCGCACCTCATAGCCCGCGCGCGACAGCGCCTGATTCAGCACCGTGCGGATCGCGGCGTCGTCGTCGGCAATGAGAATGCTGCCCGTGGGCATCACCACGCTCCTCAGGAATCCGAGGCGGCATCGTCGCCGCTGTACATGGGCATCAAAACGCGGAACACCGTGCGCCGCGGCTGGCTCTCGCACTCGACGATCCCGCCGTGATCGCCGACGATCTTGGCGACCAGCGCCAGTCCCAGTCCGGAGCCCGTGGGCTTGGTGGTGACGAACGGATCGAACAGATGCGGCACGAGGTCCTCGGGCACGCCGGGACCGTTGTCATGCACGCAGAATTCAAGCGGCAATCCCACCCGCGCCGATGAGCCCGGGATCGCCAGCCGCACCCCCGGCCGAAACGCTGTGGTAAGCCGGATCTCGGAGTCGGCGGCGTCGCCCACCGCCTCGGCCGCGTTCTTCACGAGGTTGAGGAACACCTGCACGAGCTGGTCGCGGTTGGCATAGACCGACGGCAGCGATGGGTCGTACTCCTCGACGATGCGCACCTTGCGGGCGAATCCCGAGGCCGCGAGGCGCTTCACGTGATCGAGCACGACGTGGATGTTAACCGCTTCCCGCTCCACCGGCCGCTCGTCGGAGAACACCTCCATGCGGTCGACCAGCTTCACGATGCGGTCGGCCTCGTCGCAGATGAGCCGGGTCAGCGCCCGGTCGTCATCGCCCGCGGCCTGCTCGAGCAATTGCGCGGCGCCGCGAATGCCCGACAGCGGATTCTTGATCTCATGCGCCAGCATCGAGGCGAGCGCCGACACCGACCGCGCGGCACCCCGGTGGGTGAGCTGCCGGTCGATCTTGTCGGCAATCGATCGCTCCTGCAGCACGATCACCACGTAGCCAGGCTGCTCCGGCACCGGCGCCACGTGCAGATCGACAATGCGTTCGCCTTCCGTGCGCGGCGTGCCGAGATCGACACGATATTCGTTCACCGCCGCCCCGCGCGTGCGCACCTGGTCGATGAGCGCGAGCAGCGGACTGCCGAACGGCACGAACTCGTGGATGCGGTGGCGGCGCAGCACTTGGGCGCCCGCCTCGAAGAAGGATTCTGCGGCGACATTGACGTCGTGCATATGGCCGTCGGGAGCCACCGTGATCACCGGATGCGGCAACGCGTTGAGCACGGCGTCGGAAAGCCCGTGGCCGCCGGTGCTGGCGCGGGCGGCGGTCGCGCTCATGCGGCGGCACTCCAGGCAAGCTCGTCGTAAGCGTCGCGGATGCCTTGGGCGACGAGCCGCGGCTCGCTTTCGCCGAGGAGCCGTGCGCGCCAGCCTTTGGCCCATCCGAGCGGGCGGCCAAGCGAGACGGCGGCCGCCTCCAACGCCCAGCCCAGGTGCTTGCGCGCCTCGCGCACGCCTTTCGCGACACCGTATTGCGAGAGCCAGGCGTCGTAGAGCTCGAGCAAGAGATCGCGCTGCGCCGCGGCACCCGGATCAGCCGCGCGCTCGCCGGTGGCGAGGAAACGGCCCACCTGCCCCACGAACCACGGCCGCCCGCGCGCGGCGCGGCCGATCATCACCGCGTCGGCACCGGATTGGGCACGCATCGCCGCGGCGTCGTCCAACGTTGCGACATCCCCGTTCGCCACCACGGGAATGTTCACCGCCGCCTTCACGCGCGCGATCGCCGGCCAGTCGGCGCGGCCGTCATAGAATTGCGCGCGGGTGCGGCCGTGCACGGTGACAAGCGCGACACCCGCAGTCTCCGCGCGTTGCGCGAGCTCCGGCGCCACGATTGAATTCTCGTCCCACCCGAGCCGCATCTTAAGCGTGACCGGCACGCTAACGGCGGCGACGGTGGCTTCGATCAGGCGCGCCGCATTGTCGAGATCGCGCAGCAACGCGGCGCCCGCCTGCTGGCTCGCGGTCACGCGCTTGGCCGGGCAACCCATGTTGAGATCGATCACGTCGGCACCTGCGGCCTCGGCAATGCGGGCGCCTTCGGCGAGCCACTTCGCCTCGCAGCCGGCGAGCTGGATCACGTGCAGCCCGACGCCGTCGCCTTCCGCCCGGAGCACCGCGTCCGCATCGCCGGAGGCGAGCCACTCGCTCGCGATCATCTCGGAGATGACGAGTCCGGCGCCGAGACGCGTGGCCACCCGACGGATCGGCAGATCGGTGATACTCGCCATGGGCGCGAGAAACGCACGCGCGGCAATGGCATGCGGGCCGATTGCAAATGCAGAGGATTCAATGGGTTGCAAGACAGGGCCTCGCGCACACAAATTAGGCATCTAATTTCCTGCCCACATCTTAATCAAAGCAGCGCGCGCCGCAAGAGGATTGTGCGCCGCACCAGGAAAAGCGCACAGGTTGGTTTATAGGAAGCGCTAGCGCGGAGTTGCGCGGGAAAGCCGAAGAGCGATGCAAAGCGCCGCGATCATCGTTGCCGCCGGCAGGGGCGAGCGCGCGGGCGGGCTGAAGCAGTATCGCCCCTTGGGCGGGGAGCCGGTGCTGCGCCGTGTCCTGCGCCTTTTCGCCGCCCACCCAGGCATCGACGCGGTCCAGCCCGTGATCCATCCCGCCGACGAGGCGGACTTCCGTGCCGCTGCGGCCGGGATCGACTGCCTCTCGCCGGTTGCGGGTGGCGCAACGCGTCAAGCCTCGGTACGGGCCGGGCTCGAGGCGCTGGCCCGCGAAAACCCGGCATGGGTGCTCGTGCACGACGCGGCCCGGCCGCTTGCCTCGCGGGCCCTCCTCGATCGCGCGCTTGCTGCCGCGCGCGAAAGCGGCGCGGCAATTCCGGTGCTCACGGTGAACGACACCATCAAGCGGGTGAACGCCGCCGGCCGCGTCATCGAGACCGTGGCGCGCGAGGAACTTCGCGCCGTGCAGACGCCGCAGGCATTCGCCTTCTCACCGCTCCTCGACGCCCACCGTCGCGCCGCGCGGGAGGGACGAAACGACTTCACCGACGACGCGGCGCTCATGGAATGGGCGGGCGTTTCCGTTGCGACCTTCATGGGCGAAGCGGGCAATCTCAAGCTCACTACGTCGGACGACTTCGCCCGCGCCGCAGCCATCGACGCCCTTGCCCTTGGCGACGTGCGGACCGGCACGGGCTTCGACATTCACGCCTTTGAACCGGGCGATCACATCATGCTTGGCGGCGTGAAGATCCCCCACGGCAAGGGCCTGATCGGCCATTCCGATGCCGACGTGCTCCTGCACGCGCTCACCGACGCGGTCCTTGGCGCGATCGCCGAGGGCGATATCGGCCATCATTTCCCGCCATCCGAGGCGTGCTGGCGCGGCGCGCCCTCTGATCAATTCCTTGCCCACGCGGTCGCGTTGGTGAAATGGCGCGGCGGCCGTATCGCCCACCTCGACGCCACGGTGCTGTGCGAGGCGCCGAAGGTCGGCCCCCACCGCGACGCGATCCGGGCCTCGATCGCAAGAATCGCGGGGATCAAAATCGGTCAGGTCGGCGTCAAGGCGACGACCACGGAGGGGCTCGGCTTTCTCGGCCGCGGCGAAGGCATCGCGGCGCAGGCGAGCGCCACCATCCGGTTGCCTTGGGGCGCGGAATGAAGGACTGGTTCGACAAGGAGCTGCACGACGCCGCTGCCAGGGCGCTCGATTATTTCACCGGAAAGAAGCTGCGCCTCGCCACCGCCGAGTCCTGCACCGGCGGCCTCGTCGCTGCGGCGCTCACCGAGATTGCCGGCAGCTCGCACGTGTTCGATCGCGGCTACATCACCTATTCCAATACGGCAAAGCAGCAGGAGCTAGGCGTGCCCGCCGATACGATCGGCCGCTTCGGCGCCGTGAGCGAAGAGACCGCCCGCGCCATGGCCGAAGGTGCGCTCAGGAACTCCAAGGCGGATTACACCCTATCGATCACCGGCATCGCGGGCCCCGACGGCGGCAGCGCGGACAAGCCCGTCGGCCTCGTGCACATCGCCGCCGCCCGCAACGACAAAACGCTCCACGAGGAGCTGCGCCTCGGCAACCTCGGGCGCGGCGAGGTGCGCCGGCGCTCGGCACTCGCGGCGTTCGCGCTCCTGGAGAAGCTCGCGAAGTCTTAGCGATAAACCTCGTCGGCGCGGCGCTCGAACGCCTCGGCAAAACGCCGAAACGCCTTGTCGAACACGGCCCCCATCAGCACGCCGAGCGCACGCGAGCGGAACTCGTAGGCGATGAAAAAATCCACCTCGCAGGCCTTGTCGTCCTCGGGGCGGAAGCGCCAGCGGTTCTCCAGGTGCTCGAACGGCCCGTCGAGGTATTCCACCAGGATCGCGAGGTGTGGCCGGTCGAGGGTGACTTGGCTGGTGAAGCTCTCGCGCACCGGCCCGTAGGCGACGGTCATGTCGGCAACGAGGGTCTCCGTCCCCTCACCCGCTTGCGATCGCCGGCGCACCTTCAGCGATTGGCAGAGCGGCACAAACTCCGGATAGCGCTCCACGTCCGCTACCAGATCGAACATTTGTGCGGCCGTGTGCTGCACCTGCCGCGTGGTGCGGAACGAAGGCATGAAAGTCGCGTCAGCGCCCGAGCTTGGCCTGGCGCGTAGCGCGCAGTTGCGCGAAATCCTCGCCGGCGTGGTGCGACGAGCGGGTAAGCGGCGACGACGACACCATGAGGAAGCCGCGCGCATAGGCAATCGTCTTCAGTGCCGCGAACTCCTCCGGCGGCACGTAGCGGTTGACTTCGTGATGCTTCGGCGAAGGCCGCAGGTACTGGCCGATGGTCAGGAAATCCACGTCCGCCGAGCGCAGGTCGTCCATCACTTGCAGCACCTCGTTCCGCTCCTCGCCGAGACCGACCATGATGCCGGACTTGGTGAAGATCGCGGGATCGAGCTCCTTCACCCGCTGCAGGAGCCGGATCGAGTGGAAATAGCGCGCGCCGGGCCGCACCGTCAGATACAGCGACGGCACGGTTTCGAGATTGTGGTTGAACACGTCGGGCTTGGCGGCCACCACCACCTCGAGCGCACCTTCCTTGCGCAGGAAGTCCGGCGTCAGCACCTCGATGGTGGTGCCGGGGCTGGCGACACGGATCGCGCGGATGGTGCGGGCGAAATGCTCGGCGCCGCCGTCGCCTAGATCGTCGCGATCAACCGATGTCACCACCACGTGCTTCAAGCCGAGCTTCGCCGTGGCTTCCGCCACTTTCTCCGGTTCGTGCGCGTCGAGCATGTCCGGCATCCCGGTCTTGACGTTGCAGAACGCGCAGGCGCGCGTGCACACGTCGCCCATGAGGAGGAAGGTGGCGTGGCGCACCGCCCAGCACTCGCCGATGTTGGGGCACGACGCCTCGACGCACACCGTGTGCAGCCCGTGTTCGCGCACGATGCGATTGGTCTCGGCGAAGGCGCCCGGCCCGGGCGCGCGCACGCGTAGCCAGTCGGGCTTGGGTGGCGCGTAGGTGTCCGGCCGCGCGGCCTTTTCCGGGTGGCGCGGGCGGGCCTCGCGGCTTCTCATGTCGAGCACGACGGCCATGGGCGAGCCTTATAGCACTTATATATGGATCGCCCGCCCGTACGCGTCGAGCACGCTCTCGTGCATCATTTCCGACAGCGTCGGATGCGGGAACACCGAATGGATCAGCTCCTCCTCGGTGGTCTCGCAGTTCATGGCGATGACGAAGCCCTGGATCAGCTCCGTCACTTCCGCGCCCACGAGATGCGCGCCCAATAGCTCGCCCGACTTGGCGTCGAAGATGGTCTTCACCAGGCCTTCCGACTCGCCGAGCGCGATCGCCTTGCCGTTGCCGAGGAACGGGAAGCGGCCGATCTTGACCTGCCGCCCGCCCTCCTTGGCGCGCGGCTCGGTGAGGCCAACCGAGGCGATCTGCGGATCGCAGTAGGTGCAGCCCGGAATCTTGTTCTTGTCGAGGGGGTGCGGCTTCAGCCCCTTGATCGCCTCGACGCACACGACGCCCTCGTGCTCGCCCTTGTGCGCGAGCATGGGCGGGCCCGCCACGTCGCCGATGGCATAGATGCCGGCCACGTTGGTTCGGCCGAAGCCGTCGATGACGATGCTGCCCTTCTCGGTCTTTACGCCGAGTGCTTCGAGACCAAGGTTTTCGACGTTGCCGACTACGCCCACCGCCGAGATCACCCGCTCGACCGTGATGCTTTGCTTGCCGCCCTTACCGTCGTCGATCGCGGCGGTGACTTGATCGCCCTTCTTCTCCACGGCCGTCACCTTGGCGCTGGTTAGGATTTTGATTCCCTGCTTCTCAAAGCGCTTGCGCGCGTACGCGGCGATCTCCTCGTCTTCCGCCGGCAGAATCTGCGGCAGCACCTCCACCACCGTCACCTCGGTGCCGAAGGCGCGGAAGAACGAGGCGAACTCGATCCCGATCGCCCCCGAGCCGATGACCAAGAGCGATTTCGGCAGCCGTTCGGGCACCATCGCCTCGAAATAGGTCCAGATCAGCTTCTTGTCGGGCTCGATCCCCGGCAGCACCCGCGGCCGGGCGCCAGTGGCGACGATGATGTGCTTGGCCTGATACGTGCCCGCGCCCTTGCCTTCGACCTTCACCTCGCCGGGCTTGGTGATCTTCGCGGTGCCGTCGATCACCGTAATCTTATTCTTCTTCATCAGGAATCCGACGCCGTCCGAGAGCCGCTTGGAAACCGCCCGCGAACGCTGGACGATGGCCTTGGCATCAAAGCCGATCTTCTCGGCGGAAAGGCCGAAGTCCCTGGCGTGGGTCATGTAGCGGTAGATTTCGGCGGAGCGAAGCAGCGCCTTGGTGGGAATGCAGCCCCAGTTCAGGCAGATGCCGCCCAGATGCTCGCGCTCGACGACCGTCGTCTTGAAGCCGAGCTGTGCGGCGCGAATCGCGGCGACGTAGCCGCCGGGCCCGGCCCCGATAATGAGGACGTCGAAACTTGTGTCAGCCATGTCCTATTTTTTTCACTCGCCTCACACGGTGGTGTGCACGGTCTTGATGCAGTCGTCGTTCATCTGCCCGAACATGCCGTCGGCCTTGTCGAATAGCTTCTCGACCTCCGCCGGCGACTTTTCCCGTGCCTTCTGTACCAGGGCCGCGAGTTCCCAGGACAGGTGCGTATAGCGCTCGCGTGCCGCCGCGTCCTGGAAATTGGCCAGATACGTGCCGAGCGCAGCAAAATGGCTGACGGCGTTGGCGGCTTCCGCCTCATAGCCGAGGGTATCGGTGGGCCGGCCGGCCCGCTCCCGTTCGCCGGCGGCGGCGAGTGCCGCGACCTTCAGCTTGATCAGGAAATAGCCGTCGATGAGATCCTTGCAGGTGCGGATGTACTCGCCGCGCGTGACGTTCTGCCGGATGATCTCGACGAATTTGTTGTTGAGATAGCCGTTGTAGAGCGAGGCCAGCAGCGACAGCGTCGCAATGAACATCGGGAAATAGACCGTAATCGTGCTTCGCACCCTGGATTCGTCCACCATGATATTTCCCCCTGCCGTACGCGCTCGATGCCGCGGTCACACCAGCATCAGTGCCGGATTCTCGATATAACCCTTGAACGCCGCGAGCAGCTCCGCGCCGACCGCGCCGTCCACGGCGCGGTGATCCGCGGAAAGCGTCACGGTCATCACGCTCGCCACGGCAAATTTGCCGTCCTTCACCACTGCCCGCTCTTCGCCGGCGCCGACCGCGAGAATGCTCGACTGCGGCGGATTGATCACCGCCGCAAACTCACGCACCCCGTACATGCCGAGATTGGACACCGCCGACGCGCCGCCTTCGTATTCTTGCGGCTTGAGCTTTCGCGCCCGGGCGCGGGCCGCAAGCTCCTTCATCTCGCCCGAGATGACGGCGAGCGTCTTTTCCTCGGCGTGGCGGATGATGGGCGTGATCAGGCCGCCGTCAAGCGCCACCGCCACCCCCACGTCCGCGTGCTTGTGCTTGAGCATGCCCGCGTCGGTCCAGGTGACGTTGGCGTTCGGCACCTTGATCAGCGCGAGCGCCAGCGCCTTGATGACGAAATCGTTGACCGAGAGCTTCCAGCGCGGCTTGCCGCCGGCGTCGGGCGCGCCAGCGTTGATCTCCTCGCGCGCCTTGAGCAGCACATCGATGTCGCAGTCGATCGAGAGATAATAGTGCGGGATGGTGAGCTTGGACTCGACGAGGCGGCGCGCGATCGTCTTGCGCATGCCGTCGTGCGGCACGAACTCGTAGCCGCCTTCCTCGTAGAACTTGCGGATCTGCTCGTCAGTCATGCCGCGCACCGCAACCGCGCCACTGGGTGCTGCGGGCGCGCGGGGCGTGATGCCGCCCTCTTTCGCCTGGGTGATGTCGCGGGCCACGATGCGGCCGTGCGGACCGGAGCCTTGCAGCGCCGAGAGCTCGATCCCCGACTCCTTGGCGATGCGGCGCGCGAGCGGCGAGGCGAAGATGCGCCCGCCCCGGCCATTCGGCCTCGGCTCCGCACTCTTCGGCGCGCTCGGCGCAGCAGGCGGCGTCGGTTGCTTCGCCGGGGCGGGCGCGGCCGCGAGCTTCGGCTCCGGCCCAGGCTTTGCGTCGGCCTTCGGCTGTCCGCCCGGAGCCGGCGCCTTCACCGCCTTCGCATCCTCACCCTCGCCCGCCAACACGGCGATCACGCTGTTCACCGCCACGTCCTGGGTTCCCTCGGGCACCACGATCTTGGCGAGCGTGCCTTCGTCCACCGCCTCCACTTCCATGGTGGCCTTGTCGGTCTCGATCTCGGCGATCACGTCGCCGGATTTGACCGGATCGCCTTCCTTCTTGAGCCACTTGGCGAGGTTGCCCTTCTCCATGGTGGGCGACAGCGCCGGCATGAGGATGTTGGTGGGCATGTCAGCGCCGCGCGCGCTTCTTCGTCCGCCGCTTGCCGGCAAGGCGCTTCGCCGTTTTCCTCTTGGCGGACTTGCCGGACTTCGCTGCCGGGGCCTCGTCGACGCCGACGAACGCGGCGCGGATGCGCACCACGACCTCCTCCTCGCGCACTGGTCCCGCGGCCGCGTATGCCTTGGCGATGCGCCGCACCAATTCCGACAGGAGATCGCCCCACTTGCCCGGCTCCTCGAACGTCGGCCGCAGCGTCACGTGCAGCTCGCCCTCGATGATGCCTGCGCGCAGCACCTCGACGCCGCCCTCCTCGAGCGCCTCGTTCGGGATGATGAGCGCCTCGTAGCGCGGCAGGTTCGGGTTGCGGATCATCGCCTCACCGATAGGAAACGGCCTTCGCCGCCTCGATCACCTCCGCTACCGACGGCAGCGCGAGCTTCTCCAGGTTCGCCGCGTACGACATCGGCACGTCCTTGCCGGTAACGCGGGCTACCGGCGCATCCAAATAATCGAACGCCTCTTGCATGATGGTTGCCGCGATCTCCGCGCCGAGGCCGGACTGCGGCCAGCCTTCGTCGACGGTGACGCAGCGCCCGGTCTTCTTCACAGATTCGATCACGGTGGCGACGTCGAGCGGGCGCAGCGTGCGCAGATCGATGACCTCCGCCTCGATGCCTTCCTTCGCCAGCTCCTCGGCCGCCGCCAGCGCATAGTTCATGCCGATCGACCATGACACAAGCGTCACGTCCTTGCCCGCCCGCGCAATGCGCGCCTTGCCGATGGGCAGCACGTAATCGTCGAGCACCGGCACCGGAAAGGACTTGCCGTAGAGGATCTCGTTTTCCAGAAAGATGATTGGGTTGGGATCGCGGATCGCGGCCTTGAGCAGACCCTTGGCGTCGGCGGCGGTATACGGCGCGATCACCTTCAGTCCCGGCACGTGCGAATACCACGACGAGAAATCCTGGCTGTGCTGGGCGGCAACGCGGGCGGCGGGGCCGTTCGGCCCGCGGAACACGATGGAGCAGCCGACCTGCCCGCCCGACATATAGAGCGTCTTCGCCGCCGAGTTCACGATCTGGTCGATCGCCTGCATGGCGAAATTGAAAGTCATGAACTCCACGATCGGCTTCAGGCCGGCGAACCCGGCGCCGACGCCCAAGCCCGCGAAGCCATGCTCAGTGATCGGCGTGTCGACCACCCGCTTGGCGCCGAATTCCTGCAAGAGCCCCTGGGTCACCTTGTAGGCTCCCTGATACTCCGCCACCTCCTCGCCCATGACGAACACGGCACCGTCACGGCGCATCTCCTCGGCCATGGCGTCGCGCAGCGCCTCGCGCACGGTCATGGTGGCCATCTCGGTGCCTTCCGGTACTTCCGGCTCGGGGGTGGCGGTCGGCTGCGGCGGCTGGCCGGCAGCCGACTTGGGCGCTGCCGGCGGCTTGTCAGAGGGCTTTGCGTCCGCCGGCCGTGCGGATTCCGCCGCCTTTTGCTCGCGCGACGGCTCGCTCGTCTGCTTGGGCGCGGAAGGCTTGGCTCGCAGCGCCTGCCCGTCGCCGGCCTCGCCCTCGCCGTAGATGACCGCGATCGGCGTGTTCACTGCCACGTCCTGGGTGCCGGCGGGCACGAGAATTTTCCCGAGCGTGCCCTCATCCACCGCCTCGACTTCCATCGTGGCCTTGTCGGTTTCGATTTCGGCGATCACGTCGCCGGACTTCACCTGGTCGCCCTCGTTCTTCAGCCACTTGGCGAGATTGCCCTTCTCCATGGTGGGAGACAGCGCCGGCATCAATACGTCGGTCGGCACAGGGCTGCTCCGTTCAACGCGTCACGTCGGTCCAAAGCTCCGATGCATCGGGCTCCGGCGCGTGGGTCGCGAAATCGGCGGCTTCGTTGATGATGGCACGAATCTCGGTGTCGATTTTTTTGACTTCTTCTTCAGTCGCTCGCTTCTCGCCGACGAGGCGTGCTCGCACCTGCTCAATCGGATCATGCTCGGTGCGGACCTTTTCAATTTCCTCGCGTGGGCGATATTTTTGCGGATCCGACATGGAATGGCCGCGATAGCGGTAGGTCTTCATCTCAAGGATATAGGGTCCCTTGCCGCTGCGGGCATACGCGACCGCCTTTTCGCCGGCGAGCTTCACCGCCCGCACATCCATGCCGTCCACCTGCTCGCCGGGAATGCCGAAGGACACGCCACGCTTGGAGAGATCGGGCTGGGCCGTCGAGCGCGTGATTGCCGTGCCCATGGCGTACTGATTGTTCTCGATCACGTAGACCACCGGCAGCTTCCACAGCTCCGCCATGTTGAAGCTCTCGTACACCTGTCCTTGGTTCGCCGCGCCATCGCCGAAGTAGGTCTGGCACACGCGGCCGTTCTCGCGGTAGCGGTTCGCGAATGCGATGCCGGTGCCGAGCGGCACCTGGGCTCCGACGATGCCGTGTCCACCGAAGAAGTTCTTCTCGATGGAGAACATATGCATCGAACCGCTCTTGCCTTTGGAGTAGCCCGGACGGCGACCGGTAAGCTCGGCCATGACGCCCTTCGGATCCATGCCGCAGGCGAGCATATGGCCGTGGTCGCGGTAGGCGGTGATCATCTGATCGCCGTCCTCGGCCGCGAGCTTCATGCCGATGACGACGGCTTCCTGACCGATGTAGAGGTGGCAGAATCCTCCTATGAGGCCCATGCCGTACATCTGGCCGGCCTTTTCCTCGAAGCGGCGGATGAGCAGCATCTCGCGATAGGCACGGATTTCCTGCTCCGGCGAGAGCGCCTTGGTCAGCGCGCTCGTTCCGCTTGTCTCGTCGGCAGGACGTGATTTTGGCGCGTCGGCCTGTTGCGCAGCGACGGGCATGTTGCTTCCGGCGTTTCCTAAAGGATTTGGTAGCGCAAAAAGCCCAGGCGCGCCACCGGGCCGCCGTGCCCATGTGTCGTACGAAAACGCGCGACCGGGAATTTCAGGAATCGTAGCGCCGACGCAACAATCTTCAGCGGACGCGATTGAACCGCACCAGATCGTCGGCGAAGCCATAACCGAGATCGCGCCGGGCAAGCTCTTCGATCATGTCGGGGTCGAGACTGTCGGCGGCGAGCAGGCTGTTCCTGCGCTCGAGGCCCGTCCGCTCCGCCTTGAGCGCCTCGCGCTCGGCGGTGAGCACCCGAATTTCCTCCTCGAGGGCCCGCTGCGCCATGATGCCGTGGTTGCCGTGATACCCGTGGAAGGCGAAATAGCCGATGAGCGCGATGGCGCCGAGGTGCAGCACCAGGGCCTGGAAGAAGCGCTGCCAGCGGGTGCGGGTGATCATCCCTGTCCTATGGCAAGAAGCGGTTGCCCGGCCGTTAACGGGACACCGATCGTTGCGGCAGCGTCATCTAAACGGATGTATCCTGCCTACCGGGAGAGAATCTGTGCCCAAAAAAACGCCCTTTGCCCTCAGCCTTACGGTCGTCGGTTTCGCCTTCGCCTTGGCCGCGCC
>DATNNN010000190.1:0-15008 GCA_035601815.1 Xanthobacteraceae bacterium
GCAAGCGGCGCTCATCAAGAACGACAGCAAGATGGTGCTGCCGTATGCCAAGGACCTGCCCATCGCCTTCACCGACGTGCGCGACACCGGCGCGGTCGGCGCGCGCATTCTCATCGATCCGGCGCCGCACGCGGGCAAGACCTACGCGTTCACCGGCAAGCTTTCGAGCTACGGTGAGTTCGCCGATGTCTTTTCCGCGGTGCTGGGCAAGAAGATCACCTATGTCGAAGCGACCTTCGAGCAGGCGGCGCAGGCGCTCAAAGGACGCGGGCTGCCGGACTGGCTGGTGACCCATCTGATTTCGATCGCGAAGGCCGCGGCCAAGGGCGCGTTCGGCAACGAGAACACGGGCCCGATCGAGGAGTTCGTGCACCGCAAGCCGATCACGACCAAGCAATTCGTCGAGGACTTCAAGGCCGCGTTCAGCTGAAGACTTTTCCGATATTAGGGCGCAAACGCCACAAGCCTTATTTCTAGACTATGCCTATGTCTGTTTTCGCGCTTGGCCAATAGCACCAACGACAGCATCCGCGTTCAGATCAACTGCCACCCAATGATTCTCATCAAATTCGAGTCGAGCGCCCCCGGTTTGGGTTGGGTGGATCGCACGGACTAGATCGAGATTTACGTAGCAGCCTGGAAAGTTGCCGATTTTCACTGAAACGAATCTAGCCATTGAGCCCTCCCGCGTGAAAAACGATGGGCGAGACTAGAACAGTCATCCGTGCATCGCCACCGCGGCGCAGCAGATCGCCCAGAACACCGGATATTCCATTCCGCCGATGTTCCACAGCCACTTGCCACCCGACACGCGATAGACGCCGGCCGCGGCGACGAGCAGGTGGATCGTCGCGATTGCCGCGACGTACGGCAGGTAGATCGCGAAGATCAGGCCGATCGCCAGCACCGTTTCGATGGCGCCCGCGAGGTACATCCAGAATGCCGGCGGCTTGAACCTCGCCGCGACGAAGAAGCCAAGCGCGGCGGGCTCGAAGAACTTGCCGTAGATATGCGGAATGAAAAATAGTCCGCAGATGAGACGCAGGATGTTGAACGGATCGGTGAGAGTAAAATTTTGCGCGAAGCTCGACATGTGGTTCCCCCCTGTCGATTGTCTTGCAATCGCTCGCCCGGTCAAGGCCGGCGATGACAACGACGAACGATCAGGCGGTAACCGCTTCCCTCGCCGCCGGCGAGCGCGCCCGATCGTGCGGCGCGTCGTAATCGAGCGCCGGCCCGCGCGGCACAATGCCGGTCGGGTTGATCGAGCGGTGGCTCGCGTAATAGTGCGTCTTGATGTGGTCGAAGCTCACCGTGTGCCTGACGCCCGGCCATTGGTAGAGCTCGCGCAGATAGTTCGACAGGTTCGCGTAGTCGGCGATGCGGCGGAGGTTGCACTTGAAGTGGCTGTAGTAGACCGCGTCGAAGCGCACGAGCGTGGTGAACAGCCGCCAGTCGGCCTCGGTGATGCGCTCGCCCGCGAGGTAGCGGTGGGTGCCGAGATGCCGCTCGATCTCGTCGAGCGCGATGAAGAGATGGCGGAAGGCCTCGTCGTAGGCCGCCTGCGTCGTGGCGAAGCCCGCGCGATAGACGCCGTTGTTCACGTTCTTGTAGACGAAGGCGTTGATGCGATCGATCTCGGCGCGCAGCGGCGCGGGGTAATAGTCTTCCTGCGCGTCGGTGAACGCATCGAACGCGGAATTCAGCATGCGGATGATCTCGGACGACTCGTTGTTGACGATCGTCTTCTTCTCCTTGTCCCACAGCACCGGCACGGTGACGCGGCCGGTGAACTTGGGATCGGTCATGAGGTAAATCTCGCGCAGCCATTCCTTGCCGTTGACGAAATCGGGGATCGCCGCCGGCGCGTCGGAGAAGCGCCAGCCGCCTTCGCGCATCACCGGATCGACGATGGAAAGCGAAATCGCGTCCTCGAGCTTCTTCAGCTTGCGGAAGATGAGCGTGCGGTGCGCCCACGGGCAGGCGAGCGAAATGTAGAGGTGATAGCGGCCGGGCGCGGCGGCAAAACCGCCTTCGCCGCTCGGCCCCAGCGCGCCGTCGGGCGTGATCCAGTTATGGAAGCGGGTCGGCTCGCGCTGAAAGCGGCCGCCGGAGGTCGTGTCGTAGCCGCGCTCCTGCCAGACGCCGTCGACGAGCATTCCCATTCTGCATCCTTTCAGCCGAGCCTCCCATGTGGGGAGGCCGGGTCGCGAAGGGAAGTGTTGCCGCGATTGGACCGGCTCGCCCGCGCGTGGTATGCGGCGCGCGCTTTTCGCGGGGCTCTCAGTGAGCGACATCTCTCCCACCATTGCGGTCGAGCGGCCGGCCGACGCGCCGGCGATCGAGAAGCTGTACGAGCGCACCTTCGGCCCCGGGCGCTTCGCGCGCAGCGCCTACCGGCTGCGCGAGAAGAACGCCCACCGGCGGGAGCTCTCGTTCACGGCGCGGGTGGGCACGCTCCTGGTCGGCTCGGTGCGGCTCACCCCGGTGCGCATCGGTACCACGCCGGCGCTCCTGCTCGGGCCGCTCACGGTGGAACCGCCGTTCCGCGGCCACGGCATCGGCTCGAAGCTGATCACGGCGTCGCTCGCCGCCGCCGACAAGGCGGGGACGCGGCTCGTGCTGCTCGTCGGCGACGAGCCCTATTACGGGCGCATGGGCTTCAAGAAAATCGCGCGCGGGCGGGTGACCTTGCCGGGGCCGGTCGATCCCGACCGGCTCTTGGTGGCGGAGCTTGTGGCGGGCGCCTTCGACGGCGTCGAGGGGCCGGTGCGCCGCAGCGTGGCTATCACTGACGCCGAGAAGCGCTAGACTAAAAAAAGCCGCGAGCGCGGCGCGAGATTCGAGGAAACCGGAGGCTGAACATCATGTCCACCACGACTTGGGTCGTTATCGGCGTCATCGTCGTTCTGCTGATCTGGATCGCGTTCATCTACAACGGCCTGGTCGCGCTGAAGCAGCGCGTCAGCCAGTCGTTCGCCGACATCGACGTGCAGCTCAAGCAGCGCCACGACCTCATCCCCAACCTGGTGGAGACGGTGAAGGGCTACGCGGCGCACGAGCGCGGCACCCTCGACGCGGTGGTCAAGGCGCGCCAGCAGGCGGTGGCGGCGCAATCGCAGGGACCGGCGGCGCAGGCGCAGGCGGAGAACATGCTCTCCGGCGCGCTGCGCCAACTGTTCGCGCTGTCCGAGGCCTATCCCAACCTCAAGGCGAACGAGAACTTCCAGCAGCTGCAGGCCGAGCTCACCGACATCGAGAACAAGATCGCCGCGGCGCGGCGCTTCTTCAACAACGCGGTGCAGGAATACAACACCGGCATCCAGCAGTTCCCGGCGGTGGTGCTGGCGTCGACGTTGGGCTTCACGCCGCAGCAGTTCTTCGATCTCGGCGACGATCGCAAGCAGCTCGAGCAGGCGCCGGGCGTGAAGTTCTGACGCCGGCGGCCGACGCGCGGCGCCGGCGATGGCCGCCTACGGGCTCTATAGCCACATCCGGGCGAACCGGATCCGCTCGGCTTTCCTGCTGATCGGGCTGTTCTTCCTTATCTACCTCATGGTGTTCGCAGGCGCCCTGGTGGCCGAGGCGTTCACGCGCGACGGCGCCTCGGTCGAGCAGCTGCTGCGCTTCGCCGAGCGGGATTTCCGCCAGGCGCTGCCGTTCGCCACGGTGGGCGCGGCGCTGTGGGTGATCCTCGCCTACTACTTCCACCAGTCGCTGATCGACGCCGTCACCGGCGGCGAGGACGTGAGCCGGGCGGCGGAGCCCAGGCTCTACAATCTCCTGGAAAACCTCTGCATCTCCCGCGGCATCCCGATGCCGAAGTTGAAAGTCATCGACACCGACGTACTCAACGCCTTCGCCTCGGGCATGAATCAGAGGCAGTATTCGGTGACGGTGACGCGGGGGCTCCTCGACAAACTCGACGACAAGGAGGTCGAGGCGGTGCTCGGCCACGAGCTCACACATATCCGCAATGGCGACGTGAAGATGATGGTGATCGCCGTGGTGATCGCCGGCGTCATCTCGTTCTTCGCCGAGCTGTTCTTCCGGGTGATGTTCCGCGGCGGGTTCCGCGTGCGCTCGAGCGGCGACCGCAAGGGCGGGGCGGTGGTGGTGCTCCTGATCGCCGTGGCGCTGGTGGCGCTCGCCTGGCTCCTGTCGATCGTCATCCGCTTCGCGCTGTCGCGCAAGCGCGAGTACCTCGCCGACGCCGGCTCCGTCGAGCTCACCAAGAACCCCGACGCCATGATCTCGGCGCTGCGCAAGATCGAGGGCCGTGGCGAGCTGCCCGGCTCCACCTCGGCGGTGATGGAGATGTGCGTCGACAACCCGCGCGAGGGATTCTCGGACATCTTCGCCACCCACCCGCCGGTGGAAAGCCGCGTCGACGCGCTGGTGAAGTTCGCCGGCGGCCACGACCCGGGCCCGATCGCGCTGCCGATGCCGAAGGATATGCAGCACGAGGACTCCGACGACGACGAAGGCGACGAGGAGCGGGAGGAGAGTCCGCGGCCACAGATCCCGCCGCCGGCGCAGGAGAAACCGCCGGCGGACGAGCAGCCGAAACCGTTCGGCCACAGGCAGGGAGGGCCATGGGGCCCGAAGCCGGGAGGGCCGTCGGGCGGCTAGCGGCCTTCGCGCGCCCAGGCGGCGGCGACGCCGGCCATGAGCAGCAACAGCCCGGAGAGCCCGGCGAACACCGGGAACAGCCCGAGGCCGCGCACCACGCTCGCCTCGCGCAGCTTCAAGCCCAGCCAGTCGGGCCCGGCGAAGCGCTCGCCGGAGCGCACGCCCACCACGCGCGGGGCCGGGTTGCCGAGTTCGGCGATGCGCCACACGCCGCCGCCGGTGGCGCCCGTCAATGGCGCCAGCACGTCCTTGGTGCTGGTCACCTCGGCGTACTCAAGCGGGTTGATGGGGCCGACATTGACGAGGGCATTGAGCGTGCCGTCGCTGGCGCGCCAGAGCCCGAGCTCGTCGGCAGCGGTGGCGGCGCGGAACAGTCCCGGCTCGGCGCGCACGAGGTCGATGCGGCGTGTCGCGCCGGAGGGCGTCGTGACCGTGACGGGCTCGGCGGTCTCCTTCATGGTGCGGCGCTCGATGGTGAGTTCGGCACCGGCGACGCCGAGGGTCAGCCGCTCCTCTTCCAGTTCCGGCTCCTTCATCAGCCAGTGCGACAGGCGGCGCAGGAGGTCGAGGTGCGGGCCGCCGCCCTCGAAGCCGCGCGCCCACAGCCAGATGTGATCGGAGAGGAGCAGCGCCACGCGGCCCTCGCCTTGGCGGGCGAGCACGAGCAGCGGATTTTCGTTAGGCCCGCTCATCACCGCCGTGCCGTTCTCGACGCGGGCGTCGACCGAGCGGAACCAGCGGCTCCAGTGCGGTGGGTCGAATTGCGCGCCAGGGAGCGAGCGGGTGACGGGATGGCGCTTGCCGTCGTCGGTGAGCTTCGCGGTGAAGGGCTGCTCGGTGGTGCGGCCGGTGGGCTCGGCGGGCAGCACGCTTTCGAGCGGCGAGCGGAAGATCGAGTTGGGGCTCGCGTAGTCGGTGCCGGCGGCGACGAGCACGGCGCCGCCGTCGCGCACGTAGCGCACGATGTTGTCGAAGTAGATCAGCGGCAGCACGCCCTGCTGGGCGTAGCGGTCGAAGATGATCAGGTGAAAGTCCTTGATCTTCTGCTGGAACAGCTCGCGCGTCGGAAACGCGATCAGCGACAGCTCGTTGATGGGCGTGCCGTCCTGCTTTTCCGGCGGGCGCAGAATGGTGAAATGCACGAGATCGACGTTGGCGTCGGACTTGAGCAGGTTGCGCCAAGTGCGCTCGCCCGAGTGCGGTTCGCCGGAGACGAGGAGTACGCGCAGCTTCTCGCGCACGCCCTCGATGGTGAGCGCGGCGCGGTTGTTGAGGGGCGTCAGCTCGCCGTCGAGCGGCGCCGCCTCGATCTCGACGATGTTGGGGCCGGCGTGGGCGAGCTCGATCTGAACCCGCGCCGGCTGGCCGGCAACCACGTTCGGGCGGGCCACCACCTCGCCGTCGCGGCGCACGGTGACGGCGACGCGAGCGCCGGCAGGCGCGCCCTCGTCCTCGACGCGGAAATCTACATTCTGCCGCTGGCCGACGATGCCGAAGCGCGGTGTCGCGGTGAGCACCACGCGACGGTCACGCTCGCCCTCCTTGCCGGTGATCAGCGCGTGCACGGGAGCGGCGAAGCCGAGGAGCGACGCGGCGGGCACATCGTGGACGCGGCCGTCGGTGACCATGATGGCGCCGGCCACGCGCTCGGGCGGAACGTCGGCGAGCACGGCGCCGAGCGCCGCGAACAGGCGCGTGCCGTCGGCGCCGGCTTCGGTGCCGCCGTCCACCAGGCGGACCTCGAGGCCCGGGATCTTGCCGAGGCGCTCGGTCAGCGCGGTCTTGGCGGCGTCGGTGGCGCTCAAGCGGTCGCCGAAGCGCTGGCTCGGGCTCCTGTCGGTGACGACCGCCACCACCGAGGAGAGCGGCTCGCGGTCCTCGCGAGTGAACGAGGGGTTGGCCAGCGCGACCAGCGCGAGGCCGATCGCGAGCGCGCGCACGTAGGCGCCGCGGGCGCGCGAAACGATGGGCAATAGCGTAACGAGCGTTGCCGCCACCGCCGCGGCGATCAGCCAGGGCAGCGAGATCAGAGGCTCGAAGGCGATGCCGAAGTTCATTGCCCGAGCCTCTCGAGCAGCGCCGGCACGTGCACCTGGTCGGCCTTGTAGTTGCCGGTGAGCACGTACATCACGATGTTGACGCCGACGCGGAACGCGAACTCGCGCTGGCGCGGCTCGCCGGGGACGAGCGGGAGCAGCGGCTGGCTGTCGCGACCGATGGCCCAGGCGCCGGCGAGGTCGTTCGACGTGATCAGGACCGGCGAGACGCCGTCGCCGGCGCGCGCCGGGCGGCTTTCCTCGCCGGCTTCGGCGGCAGGCAGCGCCTCGACCCACAGCGTGCCGTTGGTGAAGCGGCCGGGAAAGTCGCGCAGCAGATAAAACGACTTGGTCAGGACGTGATCGCGCGGCACCGGTTCGAGCTCGGGAATGTCGAGCCCGGCGAGAATTTCGCGCAGCTTGGCGACGGCGGGGGAGACCTCGTTCGAGCCCGGCACCGTGGTGAAGGCGTCACGGGTATCGAAGACGATGGTGCCGCCGCGCTTCATGTAGGCGTCGATGCGGGCGAGGGTCGCGGCGTCGGGCTTCGGCGCGCCGGGCACCACCGGCCAGTAGAGCATGGGGAAAAAGGCGAGCTCGTCTCGCGCGATGTCGATGCCGACGGGCTCGGCGGGCTCGAGCGCGGTGCGTTGCGCCAGGAACATCGACAGGCCCTCGAGGCCGGCGCGGCTCAGGCTGTCGGTCTCTGCGTCGCCGGAGATTACGTAGGCGAGGCGGGTCTGCAGCGTGGCGCGAAGTTCGAAGGACTCCTGCGCCGACGATGAATCGCCGTGGGCGGCGGCGAGCGCGACGACCAAGGCGGCTGCCGCGCGGCGCCAATTGAGGCGCGCGAGGCCGCCAGCGAGCACGAACACGATGAGCGCGTCGAGCACGAGCAGCGTCAGCACGCCGATCAGCACCCCGGCGCGCAGATCGACGGGCTCCGCCTGCCGGTAGGGCTCGACGCTGGCGTTGAGCGCCGAGAGGTCGAGCGGCGCCACGCGGTCCTTGGGTGCGAGCGTGTTGACCGCGAGCAGGCCCTCGGGCGGGCCGTAGAAGCCAGGGGGATGATCGGCCGTGGCGCGGCCTGTGTAGTCGGCGGGGATCGGGCGCGCGGTGGGTCCGGGCGCGGTGAAGGCGCCGTAGCCGTCTAAGAGCCGCGTCGGCGCGATGGTGGGCGCGGGCGCCCTTTCGGCGGCGGTGGCGGGTTCGACGATCGGGCCGCCGCTGGCGCCGGCGAGCGACACTACACGGCGCAACATGTCGACGAAGGCGCCGGACAGCGGCAGGTCCGACCACGAGGTGTCGGCGGTGACGTGGAACAGCACGACCAAGCCACGGCCGCGCTTTGCGGCGGTGACGAGCGGCGTGCCGTCGCCGAGCGAAGCCCAGGTGCGCTCGGCGAGGCGGCCGTCGGGCTCGGCCAGCACCTGGCGGCTGACGGTCACGTCGTTGGGGACAGTGAGATCGTGGAACGGCCCTTCGCGCGAGAAACTCGTGAGCTTCTGCGGCTGCTCCCACGACAGCGAGCCGCCGAGCACGCGGCCGCCTCGGCGGAGCTGCACTGGAACGAGATCGTCCTGCGCTGTGGCGAGGCGCGGCCCGGCGAAGCGCACTAGCACGCCGCCCTGCTCCACCCAGGCGACGAGGCGGGCGCGCGCCTCGGCTGCGACGGTGCCGACGTCGGAGAGCACCAGCACCGGCAGGCGCTGCTCGAGGAAACGGTTGACCGCCTCGCCCGGCGCGGTGCCTTCGGCGAGGCGCACGTCGGCGAAGGGCCCGAGCGCGCGGGTCAGGTAGTAGGTGGCGGCGAGCAACGGCTGGCTCGTGTCGGCGGTGGCGCCGGAGATGACGCCGACGGTGCGCCGCCGCCAGCGCTTGTCAAGCAACTGCACCGCGCCGGCCGAGCGCTCACCGACGATCTCCAGGCGCGCGATGTCGTTCCTGATCTCCACAGGCAGATCGAAGCGCGCCTCGGTCTCGCGGGTGCCGGCGTTGAAAGCAAACTCGGCGTCGCCCAGCGCAAGCCCGCGCAGATCACGGGCGCGCACGAGGCCGCGGGCGGGTGCGGAGTCGTCGGCGCGCAGCACGCTAACGGCAAGGCCGCCTGCCGCGTTGTCGGCGGCGGCGAGCGCGCGGGCCCCTTCGACGCCGCCGGTGACGACGCTGACGCGGCCGGCGGCGAGGCTCGCCAGCGCTTCGGTGAAACGTGCGCCGTCGCCGAGGTCGGTGCCGTCAGAAAGCCAGATCAGCGAGGCGTCAGGCGCACCGCGCAGGAGCCGCCCGAGCGGCGCCAGCGTGTCGTTGCGGTCGGGATTGTAGGGCGCAGGCGCGATCAGGCGCAGCGCCTCGCGCGCCTCGCCCGGACGCAAGAGCGACACGTCCTTGCCTGGATTGCCGGTGGCGATCACCGCGAGCGGCCGGCCCTCGGCCTCGGCGCGGGCGACGATCGCCTCGGCCGTCGCCATGCGCTCGCGCCAGGTCGCGGCCGCGGCCCAGCCGGAGTCGACGAGCAGCACCACCGGTCCCGTGGAGCGCGCGCCGGCGGGCGGCGGGTTCCACACCGGGCCCGCGGCGGCGATGATGATGAGTGCCGCGAGCAAGAGGCGCAGCACCGTCAGCCACCACGGCGTGCGCGCGGGCGTCTCTTCCTTGGGCTCGATCTCCAAGAGAATACGTGTGGGCGGGAAGGCGATGCGTCGCGGCCGCGGCGGCACGAGCCGCAGCAGCCACCACAGCAGCGGCAGCGCGGCGAGCGCGATCAGGATCAGCGGCGAGGTGAAGCCGAGCGGCAGGCCGAACATCATGCAGCCTCCGCCGGCTGCGAACGGCTCGGGCGGCGCCGGGCAATGGCGTCGCGGGTCTCACCCATGCGGGCGTGGAGCGCGAGCAGGATGTCGCTCGCCGGCCGGTCGGTGCGGTGGACGATGAAGCTCCAGCCGCGGCGGGCACATTCGGCGCGGATGGCGTCGCGGTGGAGCGCGACACGGCGCACGAAATCGGCGCGCCAGGCCTCGGCGCGGCCGACGGTGATCTGGCCCAGGCCCTCGGGTTCGCGGAACTCGATGCGGCCGCTGTAGGGGAAGGTCTCCTCGGCGGGATCGACGATCTGTACCACGTGGCCGCCGGCGCCGTGCGCGGCGAGCGCGGCGATGGTTGCGACGACCTCGGCGGTGGGACTCCAGAAGTCGCCGAGTAGCACCGCCTCCTCGCGCGGACCGGGGGTGAAGGCGGGGGGCAGGCTCGACGGCGCGCCGGCGGCGTGCACCAGGGCTTGCGCCATACGGCTGATGACGGCGCGGCTCGCGGTCGGCCGCATGATCTCGGGGATACCGACGCGCTCGCCGCCGCGCACGAGCAATTCGCCGAGCGCGAAGGCCAGCACCAGGGCGCGATCGAGCTTCGGCCTGTCGGCAAGCTTGGAGGCGAACAGCATGGAGGCGGAGCGGTCGGGCCAGACCCACACCGTGTGCGCCGCTTCCCATTCGCGCTCGCGCACATAGAGATGGTCGTCACGCGCCGAGCGGCGCCAGTCGACGCGGTTCGCCGGCTCGCCGTCCATGAAGCGCCGGTATTGCCAGAAATTCTCGCCAGGGCCGGCGCGGCGGCGGCCGTGCAGGCCGTGGAACACGGAAGCGGCGGCGCGGCGCGCCTCGAGCACGAGCCGGGGCATCGCGGCGACGAGGTGCATCGCCGCAGCGGCGGCGCTGGTCACCGTCTCCGTGCGTGCCGGCGCCTGTTCGTTCATGCGATGGTGGTCTTCAGCCGCTTGATCACGCCCTCGACCGTCTCGCCGTCAGCGCGCGCCGCGAAGGAGAGCGCCATGCGGTGTTTGAGCACGGGCTCGGCGAGCGCCAGCACGTCGTCGACCGAAGGCGCGAGCCTCCCGTCGAGCAGCGCGCGGGCGCGCACGGCGAGCATGAGCGCCTGGCTCGCGCGCGGGCTCGGGCCCCAGGCGATGAGCTTGGCGTCATCGCTGCCTTCCGGATCGGGTCGCGCGGCGCGCACGAGGTTGAGGATCGCCTCCACCACGGACTCGCCGACCGGGATGCGGCGCACGAGGCGCTGGGCGGCCATCAGCTCGTCGGCGGTCATGGCCGCGCGCGGCTTCGATTCCTCGACGCCGGTGGTGTCGAACAGCACACGGCGCTCGGCGTCGCGATCGGGATAGGTGACGTCGATCTGCATGAGGAAGCGGTCGAGCTGTGCTTCGGGCAGCGGATAGGTGCCTTCCTGCTCGAGCGGGTTTTGCGTGGCGAGCACATGGAAGGGCTTGGGCAGATCGTGGCGCGTGCCGGCGATGGTGACGTGATATTCCTGCATGGACTGGAGCAGCGCCGACTGGGTGCGCGGGCTCGCGCGATTGATCTCATCGGCGAGCAGGAGCTGGGCGAACACCGGTCCATGGATGAAGCGGAAGCTGCGCTTGCCGGCGGCGGATTCCTCCAGCACCTCGGCGCCGAGGATGTCGGACGGCATGAGGTCCGG
The DNA here is from genome assembly GCA_035601815.1 of Xanthobacteraceae bacterium. Classification (GTDB taxonomy): domain Bacteria; phylum Pseudomonadota; class Alphaproteobacteria; order Rhizobiales; family Xanthobacteraceae; genus DATNNN01. Next base: position 11,157 of record DATNNN010000190.1, read on the forward strand.
CGTGAATTGGACGCGGCGCCCCTCGAGGCCGAGCACGGTGCCCATGGTGTCGACGAGCTTGGTCTTGGCGAGGCCCGGCACGCCGACGAGAAGCGCGTGGCCGCCGGCGAGCACGGTGATCAGCGCCCGGTCGACCACCTCGTCCTGCCCGAAGATCACGACGCCGATGGCGGCGCGGGCGGCGCGCACGCTCGCGGCCGTGTTCTCGGCGGCGCGCACGATGGCGTGATCGAGGCTCTCGGAGCCTTCGGATTTCACCGCCGTCATCTGCTTCTCCGTTGGTTGAAGGGGCCGCTAGCCCGCCGAATCAACTCTCCGCGTCATGTTGTCATGCAAAAGTCATGCGCGCGGAAGCCGGAGCGCACGAAAGCGCCTGAAACCGTCGCAATCAAGGCAAGCCTGCGGCCGCATCGGACTTAAGCTATTCTCGCCACGCGCTTATTCAAGAACGCGTGACCTCGGGAGACTGCGAATGGCGCAAGCGCCCGGCCTGGAACGGCTTGCCGCCGCCGTGGGCCGCGACCGCAGGCCGCCGGTCGATCAGTGGAATCCGCCGTTCTGTGGCGACCTCGACATGCGCATCGCCGTCGACGGGACCTGGTTCTACCTCGGCACGCCCATCGGCCGGCCGGCGCTCACACGCCTGTTTGCCTCGATCCTTAAGCGCGAGGGCGACAAATACTTCCTGGTGACGCCGGTGGAAAAAGTCGGCATCCGCGTCGACGACGCGCCGTTTCTCGCGGTCGAAATGGAGCGTGATGGCGACGGCCTTGTCTTCCGCACCAACGTCGATGACGTGATGCGCTGCGACGCCGAGCACGCGCTGCGCTTCGAGCCGGAAGAAGGCACCGGCGGCATCCGGCCCTATCTGCACGTGCGGCGGAATCTGTGGGCGCGGGTCACCCGCGCGCTCTATCTCGACCTCGTGGAGATCGGCGAACAGCGCGAGGTCGATGGCCGGCGGATGTTCGGGGTCGCCTCGGCCGGCACGTTCTTCCCGATCGCGCCGGCGGAAGCCCTGGCGGAGGGTTGATGCGCGCCAACGAAATCCCCGCAGGCTTGTCGGCGGCGACGCGCGACTTCGTCGAGCGGGCGCGCGACAAGTTGATGGCGACGGCGCCCGACGACTTGTTCGCGCCGATCAACGCCGAGCTCGGCGGCGACCATGAGCTGGCGCCGGATCTCCTGGCGCTGCTCGTCAATCGACCGGTGCGGCCAGCGGCCGTGCTCGTGCCGGTGGTGGCGCGCGAGATGCCGACGCTCTTATTGACGCTGCGCGCCTCGGCGCTGCCGACGCACGCCGGACAGATCGCCTTCCCCGGCGGCAAGATCGACGAGGGCGACCGCGACCCGCTCGCCGCCGCGCTGCGCGAGGCGGAAGAGGAAATCGGCCTCGACGCGCGGTTCGCCCTGCCGCTCGGCTATCTCGACCCCTACCTCTCCGGTACCGGCTTCCGCATCGTGCCGGCAGTGGCGCTGGTGACGCCCGACTACAAGCTCGCCCTCAACCGCCGCGAGGTGGAGGACGCCTTCGAGGTACCGCTGGACTTCCTCATGGAGCCCGCCAACCATGCCCGCCATTCGCGCGAGTGGCAGGGGATCACGCGCAGCTACTATGCGATGCCCTACGGAGAGCGCTACATCTGGGGCGCCACCGCGGGAATCATCCGGCGCCTATACGAGCGGCTCTATCCATGACCCGGCCCTTCTTTATCGAGCTGATGCTGTTCATCGCGCCGTTCGTGATCTACGCGATCGTGCTCACGGTCACGCGGCGCGACGCGCGCGACCGCCAGCACTGGCGCTTCCCGACCTTGATCCTGCTCGCCGTGTTCGGGCTCGTGCTGGTCGCGGCTGGCCTCGTCGCGTTCGCCCATTTCGGCGGCGCGCCGCCGAGCGGCCAGTACGTCCCGGCCCACGTGGAAAAGGGCAAGCTGGTCCCGGGCCAGATCAAATGAGCAGCGAAGGCGGGTTCACGCTCGCGCCCGCGGACGTGCCCTGGCTCGACGACGGTCCGGCGGCGAAGCTCCTCGCCGTGCTCGACGCCGGCGGCGAGGAAGCCCGCGCCGTGGGCGGCGCGGTGCGCAACACGCTGATGCAGCTCCCGCCCGGCGACGTGGATATCGCGACCACCGCGCTGCCGGAGGAAGTCCTGCGCCGGGCGAGGGCCGCGGGCTTCCATCCGGTGCCCACCGGGATCGAGCACGGCACCGTCACGGTGGTCGTCGCCGGCACGCCGTTCGAGGTGACGACGCTCCGGCAGGACATCGAAACCGATGGCCGCCACGCCGCGGTGCGCTTCGGCCGCGACTGGCAGGCGGACGCCGAGCGGCGCGACTTCACCATGAACGCGCTGTTCCTGACGCGCGAGCGCCGCGTCATCGATTTCGTCGGCGGCGTCGCCGACATCGAGGCGCGGCGGGTGCGCTTCATCGGCGACCCCGACACGCGCATCCGCGAGGATTATCTGCGCATCCTGCGCTTCTTCCGCTTCTTCGCTGCCCACGGCGAGGGCGTGCCGGAGGGGGCAAGTCTTGCGGCCTGCATCCGCAATCGTGGCGGCCTCGCCCAGCTCTCGCGCGAGCGGGTGCGGGTCGAGACGATGAAGCTCCTGCCGGGCAAGCGCGCGGCCGAGGCCGCGACCGCCATGGCCGAGAGCGGCATCCTCGACCGGGTGCTCGCCGGCGTCGCCGATCTGCCGGCGCTCACGCGCATGGCCGCGATCGAGACGGCGATGCAGCTCGAGCCCGACGCCGTGCGAAGGCTCGCGGCGCTCGCCGTGCGCGTGGTCGAGGACGCCGAGCGGCTGCGCGAGCGCCTGCGGCTTTCCAACGACGAGTACCGCCGCCTCGTCGCCGTGGGGGACGGCTGGTGGCGGGTGCTGCCGTCGGCGGACGACGCGGCGGCGCGCACGCTGCTCTACCGCCTCGGCGCCGACGCCTACCGCGACCGCGCCCTTGTGGCCTTCGCGCGCGCCCGCATGCCGGAGCCCGCCGCCTGGGCGGCGCTGCTCTCGCTGCCGGAGCGTTGGACGCCGCCGAAGTTTCCACTCTCGGGCAAGGATTTCCTCGCGCGCGGATTGGCGAAGGGACCGGCGCTCGGCGCGGCGCTCAGGCGCGCCGAGAAGGCATGGATCGCCGCCGGGTTTCCTACCGAGCCCGAACGGGCCGCGGCCATCGCCGACGAAGTCGTGAAGGTCCCGTGAGGCGGAGGTCGTGCTAGCTTTGGCCCGGGAGAAGCTTCATGCAGCGGTTCTGGCGCGGGCTTGCGATCTTCCTGCTCGGCGGGGTGCTCGGCACCGGGTTTGGCGTCGCGCTCGGCTTCTTTTTCTTCCCGTACGTGTTTCCGCCGCCGTCCGCGGCCGAGCAGCTCACCGAGGCGGACCGCTCACGGCTCGTGGCGAGCGGCACCTTCATCCACGCCAGCCCCTCGGATCCGATCCACTACGGCAAGGGCGGTGTGCGCGTATACGAGAAGGCGGTGTTCCTCGAACCCGATTTCGAGGTCGGCCCGGGTCCGGCGTACCACGTGCTGCTGGTGCCGAAGTCCGGCATCCGCGACTCCGGCGAGGTGAAGGACGCGATGTACGTCGATCTCGGCGGCTTGCGCGCCTTCAAGGGCAGCCAGCGCTACCCGATCCCGGTCGGCGTCGACCTCGCCAAATACCAGAGCGTCGTCATCTGGTGCGAGCGCTTCGCGGTGCTGATCTCGCCCGCCGATCTCAAGCCCGCCCGCTGACTGCTTGACCGCCGCCCTCGCTCACCTCTCGCTCGTGCAGCTTGCGTTCGTCGCCGTCGCGGCGCTGCTCACGGCGGTGGTGGGGGGAATCGCCGGCTACGGCACCGGCTTGCT
>DATNNN010000191.1:0-30190 GCA_035601815.1 Xanthobacteraceae bacterium
TTGTTCGATCCGACGCGCGAATCCGACGCCTGCGGCGTCGGCTTCATCGCCGATATCAAGGGCAAGAAGTCGCACAAGATCGTCGAGGACGCGCTCACCATCCTGCTCAATCTCGAGCACCGCGGCGCCGTCGGCGCCGACTCGCGCGCGGGCGACGGCGCCGGCATCCTCACCCAGATTCCACACAAGTTCTTCAAGAAGAAGACGGCGGAGCTCGGCATCGAGCTGCCGGAGCCCGGCCGCTACGCCGTCGGTTTCCTGTTCATGCCGCGCGACGAGGAATTCCGCAGGCTCGTCGTCGAGACCTACGCCGCGGAAGTGGCGCGCGAGGGCATGACGCTGCTCGGCTGGCGCGATGTCCCGAGCGACAACAAGACGCTCGGCGAAAGCGTGAAGCCGACCGAGCCCGTGCTCATGCAGGTGTTCATCGGCCGCGCGCCCAAGTGCAAGGACGAGACCGAGTTCGAGCGCCGGCTCTATATGCTGCGCAAGACGATCTCCGGCGTGATCTACCGGAAGCGCGAGCGGCTCACCTCGGGCTACTACCCGGTGTCGCTGTCGTGCCGCACCATCGTCTACAAGGGCATGTTCCTCGCCGACCAGCTCTGCGCCTATTACCCGGACCTGCACGACGCGGACTTCGAGAGCGCCCTCGCCCTCGTCCACCAGCGCTTCTCCACCAACACTTTCCCCACCTGGTCGCTGGCGCACCCCTACCGGATGATCTGCCACAACGGCGAGATCAACACGCTGCGCGGCAACAACAACTGGATGGCGGCGCGCCAGGCGTCGGTAGCCTCCGCGCTGTTCGGCGAGGACATCAACAAGCTGTGGCCGATCTCCTACGAGGGCCAGTCCGACACCGCCTGCTTCGACAATGCGCTCGAGTTCCTGGTGCAGGGCGGCTACTCGCTCGCCCACGCCGTGATGATGATGATTCCCGAGGCGTGGGCCGGCAACCCGCTCATGGACGAGAGCCGCCGCGCCTTCTACGAGTACCACGCGGCCCTGATGGAGCCGTGGGACGGCCCGGCAGCCATCGCCTTCACCGACGGCCGCCAGATCGGCGCTACGCTGGACCGCAACGGGTTGCGCCCGGCCCGCTACCTCGTCACCCGCGACGGCCGCATCGTCATGGCCTCCGAGATGGGCGTACTGCCGATTCCCGAGAAGGACATCGTGCAGAAGTGGCGCCTGCAGCCCGGCAAGATGCTGCTCGTCGATCTGGCGAAGGGCCGCCTTATCCCCGACGAGGAAATCAAGGCTGAGCTCGCGCGCAAGAACCCGTACAAGGATTGGCTGGCCCGCTCGCAGATCATGCTCGAGCAGCTGCCGGCGGCGAAGGCGGGGCCGCCGCTCTCCAACCTCGCGCTGCTCGATCGCCAGCAGGCCTTCGGCTACACCCAGGAAGACCTGAAAGTGCTCATGGCGCCCATGGTGGCGCAGGGCGAGGAGGCGGTCGGCTCCATGGGCAACGACACGCCGATTTCGGCGCTGTCGACGAAGCCGAAGCTCCTCTACACCTACTTCAAGCAGAACTTCGCCCAGGTGACGAACCCGCCGATCGACCCGATCCGCGAGGAGCTCGTCATGAGCCTCGTCTCCATCATTGGGCCGCGGCCGAATCTGTTCGATGTCGCCGGCGCCTCCAAGAAGAAGCGCCTCGAGGTGCACCAGCCGATTCTCACCGACGACGACCTCGAGAAGATCCGCGAGATCGCCGACGTCGGTGACGGCTACTTCAAGTCGGAGACCCTCGACATCACCTACCCGGCCGACACCGGCGCCGACGGCATGCGCGCCGCGCTCAAGACGCTGTGCACTGAGGCCGAGACCGCGGTGCTCGCCGGCACCAACATCATCATCCTTTCCGACCGCCACGTGAGCGCCGAGCGCATCGCGATCCCGGCGTTGCTCGGCACCGCGGCCGTCCACCATCACCTGATCCGCAAGGGTCTGCGCACCTCCGTCGGCCTCGTGGTGGAATCGGGCGAGCCGCGCGAGGTGCATCACTTCGCCTGCCTCGCCGGCTACGGCGCGGAAGCCATCAACCCTTACCTCGCCTTCGAGACGGTGATCGCCAACAAGGACACGATCGCCGGCCAGCCGAGCGAGAAGGAAGCCCTCAAGCGCTACATCAAGGCGATCGACAAGGGGCTGCTCAAGGTGATGTCCAAGATGGGCATCTCCACCTACCAGTCATACTGCGGCGCGCAGATTTTCGACGCGGTGGGCCTCGCCTCCGATTTCATCGACGAGTATTTCGCCGGCACCGCCACCCGCATCGAGGGCGTCGGCATCGGCGGCATCGCCGGCGAGGCGGTGGCGCGCCACCGCGACGCCTTCTCCGACGCGCCCATCTATCGCGACGCGCTGGACGTGGGCGGCGAGTACGCCGTGCGCGTGCGCGGCGAGGACCATGCGTGGAACGCGGAGACCGTGGCGCTCCTGCAGCACGCGGTGCGCGGCAACTCCCAGGACCGCTACCGCACCTATGCGCAGCTGGTGAACGACCAGTCGAGCCGGTATCTAACGATCCGCGGCCTGTTCCGCCTGAAGACCGCCGAGGAAGACGGCCGCAAGCCCGTGCCGCTCGAGAAGGTGGAGCCCGCGAAGAGCATCGTGCGCCGCTTCGCCACCGGCGCCATGTCGTTCGGCTCCATTTCCCGCGAAGCGCACACCACGCTCGCCATCGCCATGAACCGCATCGGCGGCAAGTCCAACACCGGCGAGGGCGGCGAGGAGCCGGACCGCTTCAAGCCGCTGCCGAACGGCGATTCCATGCGCTCGGCGATCAAGCAGGTGGCGTCGGGCCGCTTCGGCGTCACCGCCGAGTACCTCGTCAATTCGGACGTGATGCAGATCAAGATGGCGCAAGGGGCGAAGCCCGGCGAGGGCGGCCAGCTTCCCGGCCACAAGGTCGACGCCACCATCGCCAAGGTGCGCTACTCGACGCCGGGCGTCGACCTGATTTCGCCGGCGCCGCACCATGACATCTATTCGATCGAGGATTTGGCGCAGCTCATCTTCGACCTCAAGAACGTCAATCCAGAGGGCCTGGTGTCGGTGAAGCTCGTCTCGGAAGTCGGCGTCGGCACCGTGGCCGCCGGCGTGTCCAAGGCGCGCGCCGACCACGTGACCATCGCCGGTTTCGAGGGCGGCACCGGCGCCTCACCGCTCACCTCGATCAAGCATGCCGGCTCGCCGTGGGAGATCGGGCTCGCCGAAACCCACCAGACGCTGGTCATCAACCGCCTGCGCGGGCGTATTTCGGTGCAGGTCGACGGCGGCATCCGCACCGGCCGCGACGTGGTCATCGGCGCGATGCTGGGCGCCGACGAGTTCGGCTTCTCAACCGCGCCGCTGATCGCCGCCGGCTGCATCATGATGCGGGTGTGCCATCTTAACACCTGCCCGGTCGGCGTCGCCACCCAGGACCCGGTGCTGCGCAAGCGCTTCAAGGGACAGCCCGAGCACGTGATCAACTATTTCTTCTTTGTCGCCGAGGAAGTGCGCGAACTGATGGCCGCGCTCGGCTACCGGCGCTTCGACGAGATGATCGGCCAGATGCAGATGCTCGACCAGCGCAGGCTGCTCGAGCACTGGAAGGCCAAGGGGCTCGATTTTTCCAAGCTGTTCACCAAGCCGCCGGCGGCGGAAGGCACTCACATTTTCAAGTGCGAGCCGCAGGACCACAAGATTCACAAGATCCTCGACCGCAAGCTGATCCCCGAATCGCAAGCCGCGCTCGACCGCGGCGCGCCGGTGCGGCTGCAGACCAAGATCCAGAATACCGACCGCGCCGCCGGCGCCATGCTCTCGGGCGAGGTGGCGAAACGCTACGGCCATGCCGGCCTGCCCGACGGAACCATCCATGTGCGCTTCACCGGCACCGCCGGGCAGAGCTTCGGCGCGTGGCTCGCGCGCGGCATCACTTTCGAACTCGAAGGCGACGCCAACGATTATGTCGGCAAGGGTCTCTCCGGTGGACGCATCGTGATCAGGCCGCCGGCTGACTCCGGCATTGTCCCCGAGGAATCCATTATCGTCGGCAACACCGTGCTGTACGGCGCCATCGCCGGCGAGTGCTATTTCCGCGGCATCGCCGGCGAGCGCTTCGCGGTACGCAACTCGGGCGCCATCGCCGTGGTCGAGGGCGCCGGCGACCACTGCTGCGAATACATGACCGGCGGCGTGGTGGTCGTGCTCGGCAAGACCGGCCGCAACTTCGCCGCCGGCATGTCGGGCGGCATCGCCTACGTGCTCGACGATGACGGCACCTTCGAGAGCCGCTGCAACATGGCGATGGTCGAGCTCGAGCCGGTACTTGAGGAAGAGGAAGTTTCCGAGCGCGTCTATGGCCACGCCAACGATCTCGAAGCGCATGGCCGCGTCGATATCCTGGCCGACCTGACGCGCCACGACGCCGAGCGCCTGCACCGGCTCATTGCCAATCACGCCCGCTATACCGGCTCCCGGCGCGCGGCCGAAATTCTCAGCCACTGGAAGAAATATTGCCCGCTGTTCCGCAAGGTGATGCCGGTCGAATACCGTCGCGCGCTGGCGGAGATGGCAAAGGCGAGCCTGCAGGCCGCGGAATAGTTATGGGCAAGATTACCGGTTTCCTCGAAATCGAGCGGAACGACCGGGACTACGCGCCCGTCAAAGAACGCGTCAAGCATTGGCGCGAATTCGTCCTGCCGCTGCCGGAGAAAGAGACCCGCGACCAGGCCGCGCGCTGCATGGATTGCGGCATTCCCTATTGTCACACCGGCTGCCCGGTGAACAACCAGATCCCCGATTGGAACGACCTCGTCTACAAAGGGAACTGGGAAGAGGCCGCGCGCAATCTGCACTCGACCAATAATTTTCCCGAGGTGACCGGACGCGTCTGCCCGGCGCCCTGCGAGGCGTCCTGCACGCTCAACATCGACGACAATCCGGTCACCATCAAGACCGTCGAATGCGCAATCGCCGACCGTGCCATCGCGCAGGGCCTCAAACCCGAACCGCCGGTGGCACACACCGGAAAGAAGGTCGCCATCGTCGGCTCGGGGCCGGCGGGCCTGGCATGTGCTCAGCAGCTCGCGCGCGCTGGCCACGAGGTGCACGTCTACGAGCGCTGGGTGAAGGCCGGCGGGCTGCTGCGCTACGGCATTCCCGACTTCAAGATGGAAAAGCACCACGTCGATAAGCGCGTAGCGCAAATGGAGGCGGAAGGCGTGCGTTTCCACTACGGCGTGCATGTCGGCGTCAACCTGGCCGCCGAAAAGCTGATGAAGGACTACGACGCGATCGCACTCACCGGTGGCGCCGAGAAGTCGCACGACCTGCCGATCCCCGGCCGCGATCTCGACGGCATCCATTTCGCCATGGATTTCCTGCCGCAGCAGAACCGGCGCGTGAGCGGCGAGCCGGTCGGAGACGTCAAGCCGATACTCGCGAAGGACAAGCGCGTCGTCGTGATCGGCGGCGGCGATACCGGCTCCGACTGCATCGGCACCTCGATCCGCCAGGGCGCGCTCTCGGTGACCAATTTCGAGATCATGCCGCAGCCGCCCGAGCACGAGAATAAGTTGCTCACCTGGCCGGACTGGCCGCTCAAGCTGCGCACGTCGGCCAGCCACGAGGAAGGCGCCAAGCGCGATTTCGCCGTGCTGACGACGAAATTTTCGGGCGAAAACGGCCGCGTGCAGAAGCTGCACTGCGCGCGCGCCGACGAGAAATTCAAGCCGGTCCCCGGCACCGAGTTCGAAGTCGACGCCGATCTCGTGCTGCTCGCCATGGGCTTCGTTCACCCGGTGCATGAGGGCATGATCAAATCGCTGGGCTTGGCGCTCGATCCGCGCGGCAACGTCAAGGCGGACACCCTCGCCTATCAATCCTCGCTGCCGAAGGTGTTCGCAGCCGGCGACATGCGGCGCGGCCAGTCGCTAGTGGTGTGGGCGATCCGCGAAGGCCGCCAGGCGGCCCATTCCGTCGACAAGTTCCTGATGGGATCGACGACGCTGCCGCGCTGAAGCTAGCGCGGGGTGCTCGGCGCGGGCGCCGCGGCCTGCCCGGTCGCAGGCGGCACTGTCGACTGCGGCCGCTGCCAACGGAAATCGTCGGCGCGGCCCGCTACCGGTTCCTGCGGCCGGCCTTCCACCAGGATGCGCGCGGCGCTGGCGTCGATCGCCGCCGACAGCGGCCGTTGCGGCAACTGCTGCCCGCCGGCGAGCGCGCCGCCGGCGGTCGCCTGCGGCTGGTTCAGCGGCAGCACCGGTCCCGCCACCGGTCGCACCGCCGGCGCCGCCGGCGTTTCCGGCATCGTCTCTTGGGGCACTACCGGCGTCGCCCCGCGCTGGTCGAACAGCCGGCTCAAGTCGCGCTCGACGAAATGAGCGGCCTTACGCGCGCCGACCTTGGTGAAATGCACGCCGTCGCCGATGCGCAGGCGCCGGCGCTGGCCGTCGAGCGCCGGACCCATGACCATGAACTCGCCGCTCTCGTCGACGAAGGCGTCCCAGATGTCGACATAGAAGGCGCCCGCCTTCTGGGCACTCTCCTGCAGGATCTCGTTGATGTAGGTCATGTCGTCGGAAAGCCGCTGGTTTCGCATGGGCGGCGCGCCCACCACGAAGACCGGAATCTTCTTGTCCTTTAGCCGCGCCAACAGGTCGTCCATGCGCTTGGCATAGAGCTCGCGCCAGCGATCCGACCGCGGCTCGTGCATGCCCGTCTCGTCGCGCAGCTGCTGGCGGTCGTTGGCGCCAACCATGACGACGACCGCGGTCGCCTTCTCGCTGGCGGCGAGCAGCGGCGTCTGCGTCACCCAATCGTAGAAGTCGGCGCGCACCAGACCCGAGCCGGCGCGGACTTTCTTGATCACGGCGACTTCGGGTCGCTCGCCGTAGAACGCTTCGGCGAGGCCCTGGGCAAGCTGCTCGGCGAGCGTGTCGCCGACCACGAGCACATACTCACTCGGCGCCTTGCCACGCTCCGCCTCGGCTTCCACCGCCGAACCGTACGCCGTGCCGGCCGGCGCCTCGTAGCGCGGCTCAAGCGGGGCAACGATCTGCGGCGGCGGCGGCGTCTCGCGCGACGGATAGGGAGCATACGGCTCCCGCGAGAACGGACCGCGTCGGAACGGATCGCGCAACATGAAGAAGCGATCGTCGTTCAGTCCCTGCGCGCGCACGTCGCCAGGCGCGAGCACGGTGCCGGCCGCTGCCACAGCCAAGATTGCAATCAGAAGAACCCGGCGAACCATGGACGCCTGCGCCAGAAAGCCTTCGCTCGGCCATAGCGATGGCGGAGTTTCGCGGCCATTTCAAGGCCCTAGGCGGAGCCGCCGGGCAAGCCGGCTGCGGGCTTTAGTCAGCGCTGCAGGCGCAAGCCCACCATCATGACGTTCGCGGTGTAGTCCTGCCCGGGAATGTCGGAGGTGAGCCATTCGCGGCGGAACTCGCCGCGCACCGCCAGCGTGCGGTTGAGATAGTAGGTGAGCGACGCGCCGGCGCGCATGCGCTTGTCGAGGCGGCCGGCGCCTACGTAGTCCTCGTGCGCGTAGGAGAAATTTACCGAGCCGATGAGCCAGCGGCGGAACGCGTGATCGAGGATGATGCGGCCCTCGTGACGGAAGCGCCCCGACGCGCCGGCCAGAATCGTCTCCTCCACCGCGGACGTGGCGCCGAGCGTGACGGTGGTGAGGACACTCGCTCTCCACACCAGTGAAGAATCGAAGATCGGGCCGGAAATGTCCGGCAGCGTCGGATCGTCGTAGGTGCGCCGCGTGTAGCCCGCGGAAATCTCGCCGGTCAAAAGGGCGTTGCGCTCAAAGGCGATGCCGGCGCGCAGCACATAGCCGTCCGACGACCGTTGCAGGCCGAACGGGTCCACCGCCTGATCGTAATCGCGCCGGTCGACGATGCCTTCGACGAAGGGCTTGAAGCCATCCATGTTGTATCCGGCGCGCACGCGCGTGGAATAGACGGTGAAGTCGCGGAAGGAGAGATTGTAGACGGCGCCGGTGTCGAGCAGCGCGTTCTGGTAAGTCGAGTGTTCCACCCCGCCCCACACGCCGAGCTCGAGCCGGCCGAGCCGCTGCACCACGCCGGCGGTGCCGCCGAGAGAATAGACGAGCGGCAGGCGCACCGCCGTTGAGATGGCGTCCGGGCTGCCGGGATATTCGGTCCACGCGCGAGAAATGCCCTCGATCTCGATCCGCGTCGTCGGCGTAACATCGATGCGCCCGCGCAGCACCGCCGAGCCGTCGGGTCGGTCGAGGCCGCTCGCGCTGGAATAGGCGGTGTAGGAGCCCCTGACCTCGCCCTGCACTTCGTGGCGCGCCCAGTCCGAGCGGAACGTCACGTTCGGCGCGATCACGGTGAACCACGATCCGGGGCCGCCGGCCGGGGCGTTCGACGGATTGGCGGCGTAGCCTTCCGAAACGTCGAGGGTCGCGCGCAACACGAAGGAGCCGACGCGGACTCCGGCCGGCGTAAACGGTTCGTTCTCGACGGGCGTGCGGCGTGGCCGCGGCGGCTCGATGATCGCGTTCTCGCGCAGCACTGGCCGCGCGCGCAGTGTCGGCACCCGCTCCACTGGCGCCGTGAGCGGCGAAGGCGCCGCCGCGGCGGGCGCGAGCTGCGCAACATTCAGCTTTTTCCGGAGTTGCCCGCGCCTCGTCCGCGCCGGCACGTTGGTGGAAATGAATCCGCTGGCGCCCGCGCCGGAGCCCGGCGGATTGCCGTAGGGCGTGTTCTGGAGAAGCGCCGCGATGCCCGCATCGCTGTCGGTGACGGCGGAAACGCGAGCCGCCACCGGCCCGAGTGTCGACCGCAGCAGCGGCCTCCCTTCGTCCCGGTCCTGGGCGGCCGCCGCCGCGGCAAGGAGCGCGAGCACGAGCGCGCCACCGGCGGCGCACATTGGACGAGAGGTTCGTTGCACGCGCGCGGGCCCCGCGGTTTGCCAAATGGTTAACGAAAGTAAAACCGCGATGGTTAACGGACCCTTGCCCAGTGGCCGCGCTGGCTAACAAACCCTCGCCGATTGGCCTCGCCGGCCGGCCCCATGCTAGGAAAGGCTTTGCGGGGATTTCCCATGGCCGGCCCGAAAAGCCGCAAGGCAGACAATCGCCAAGACATGCCGGAGTTCGTCCGCTCCGCGCTGCGCACGCTGGCGACCGAGGCCGAGGGCCTCAAGGCGCTTTCCGCCGCCCTCGCCGACGGCCTCGGCCATGGTTTCGTCGAGGCGGTGGAGAAAATTCAGGCGGCGCGCGGCCGCGTCATCGTCACCGGCATGGGCAAGAGCGGGCACGTCGGCCGCAAGATCGCGGCGACGCTGGCCTCCACTGGCACCCCCGCCTATTTCGTTCACCCCGGCGAGGCGAGCCACGGCGACCTCGGGGTCATCACGCCCGACGACGTCATCATCGCGCTGTCGTGGTCGGGCGAGACCACCGAGCTCAAGGACCTGATCGACTATGCCAAGCGCTTTCGCGTGGCGCTGATCGCGGTGACGGCGGCGGCGGATTCCACGCTGGCGCAAGCCGCCGACGTGGTGCTGGCCCTGCCGGCCGCGCGCGAGGCCTGCCCCCTCGGCCTCGCCCCCACCACCTCGACCCTGATCCAGCTTGCGCTCGGCGACGCGCTGGCGGTGGCGCTGTTCGAAACCCGTGGGTTCACCGTGTTCGATTTCAAGGCCCTGCACCCCGGCGGCAAGCTCGGCGCCGGCCTCACGTTCGTGCGCGACATGATGCGCACTGGCAATGACGTGCCGTTGGTGCGATCGGGCACCACCATGGGCGAAGCGATTGTCGAGATGTCGGCCAAGGGCTCCGGCTGCGTCGGCATCGTCGACGGCGCCGGCGCGCTCGCCGGCATCATCACCGACGGCGATCTGCGCCGCCACATGCGCGCGGACCTGTTCGGCCGCAAGGTCGACGAGGTGATGACCAAAAAGCCGAAGACCGTGCGCCCCGATCAGCTGGCGAGCGAGGCCCTGGGGCTCCTCAACGCCGCCAAGGTTACCGTGCTGTTCGTGGTCGAGGGTGCCAAGCCCGTCGGCCTCGTGCGCTTCCACGATCTCTTGCGCATCGGCGTCGCCTGAAAACTATATCTTCCGCTCGTCGGCGATGACTTTGCCGTCGTTCGGCAGCGCGCCGGGCGCCACCAGCTCCACCTTGCCGCCGAGCTTGGTTACATCCCGCAACGTGCCTGCGATCTTGTCGGCGAGCGCGGCGTCGGGCTTCCCCACTTCGGCCTTGAGCGCCATCGCGTCCTGCTCGCCCTCGCGCGTCACCACGAGACGCGCGCGCTTGATTTCCGGGTGGCGTTTGATCACCTGGGCCACCTGCTCTGGTCGCACGAACATCCCCTTCACTTTCGTCGTCTGGTCGGCGCGGCCCATCCAGCCCTTGATCCGCGTGTTGGTGCGGCCGCAGGGCGACGGGCCGGCGAGGATCGCGGAAAGGTCGCCGAGCGCGAGCCGGATCCAAGGATGGTGCGCGTCGAAGGAGGTCACCACCACCTCGCCCACTTCGCCGTCGGCCACCGGCTCGCCGCTGCCCGGCCGCACGATCTCCAGGAGCACATCCTCGTTGACCACCAGCCCCTCGCGCGCCGGCGTCTCGTAGGCGACGACGCCAAGGTCGGCGGTCGCATAGGTCTGATATGCCGTAATGCCGCGCTCCCTGATCTCCGCCTGCAACGACGGCGGAAACGCCGCGCCGCCGACCGAGGCCTTGCGGATCGAGGAGGCGTCCTTGCCGGCCGCCTTGGCCGCGTCGAGGAGAATCTTCAGGAAATCCGGCGTGCCGGCGTAGGCCACGGGCTTGAGGTCCGCGATCGCCTCGAGCTGCACCTCGGTGTTGCCCGGGCCAGCCGGTATCACAGCGCAGCCGAGGGTGCGGGCTCCCGTATCGAACATGAAGCCGCCGGGCGTCAGGTGATAGGCGAAGGTGTTGAGCACCACGTCGCCCTTGCGGATGCCGGCGGCAAACAGCGCCCGCGCCGTCCGCCACGGATCGGCCGCAGCCCGCTCCGGCTCGTAGATCGGGCCGGGCGACGTGAAAAGGCGTCCGTAGGCCCCAAGCGATTCCGGCAACAGCCCGGCGAACGGCGGATCGGCCTTCTGCATGGCCGGCAGCTCGGACTTGCGCATCACGGGGAGCGCGGCGAGCGCGGCGCGGCTCCCTACGAGCTCGGCATCCACATGCTGAAGATGCTTGGCCCAACCGGGCGCGCTCATGGCCGCCATGACAAGTCCCGGCAGGCGGTCCATGAGATCGCGTTCGCGCCTCTCCGGGTCACGCGTCTCGAGCTTGTCGTAATGGTCGGCCATGGCCGCCCCCGTCACGCCAGCCAGCGCTTGCGCCGCTTGTAGTGCTTTGCGCCGCGGAACGACTTGCGCTTGCCCTCGGCGATGCCGAGGTAGAATTCCTTGACGTCCTCGTTCTCGCGCAGGCTCTTCGCCGCGCCGTCAAGCACCACGCGGCCGTTCTCCAGGATATAGCCGTAGCGGGCGTAGCGCAGCGCCATGTACGTGTTCTGCTCGGCGAGGAGGAACGACACGCCCTCCTCCTCGTTCAGCCGCCTCACGATCTCGAAGATCTCCTCGACGATCTGCGGTGCCAGCCCCATGGACGGCTCGTCGAGCAGGATCATTTTCGGCCGCGACATCAAGGCCCGGCCCAGCGCGCACATCTGCTGCTCGCCGCCAGAGGTGTAGCCGGCGAGGTTGTCGCGGCGGTCGACGAGGCGCGGGAAATAGGAATAGACGAGATCAATGTCGCGCTTGATCGCCGCACGCCCATCGCGACGGGTGAAGGCGCCGGTGAGCAGGTTTTCCTCGATGGTGAGGTGACCGAAGCAATGCCGGCCCTCCATCACCTGGATGCAGCCGCGGCGTACGAGCTCGTTCGGCTCGAGCCCATGGACGGTGACGCCGTCGAACAGGATCGCGCCCTTGCTCACCTCGCCGCGCTCCGCGTGCAGGAGGTTGGAGATCGCCTTCAGCGTAGTGGTCTTGCCGGCGCCGTTACCGCCCAAGAGCGCCACGATCCCGCCGCGCGGCACATCCAGCGATACGCCCTTCAGCACCAGAATGACGTGGTCGTAGACAACCTCGATGTTGTTGACCGCGAGGATCTTCTCGGACGCGGCGGTAATTGCGCCTTGGGCCGGAGCGGCAACGTTCATTGTGGGTCTCGTCGGAAGTTCGCCCTCATCCCGCAAGACGGCCGCCCGGGCGGCCTCCGCGGGACGAGGGCGATTACTGCTTGCTACCTTACGACGACTTGTCGCAAGACTCGGTGCGTTTCGGCCAGCCGGTGTTCTGCTGCACGTAGTCCTTGGCGGCCGCCTCGATCAGCGGGCGCACGCGGTCCTTCATGGGCGAGATCCAGTCGGAAATCTTGACCCACTTCGTCCCGTCCCACTGCTGCATGTACGCCGACTGATGGCCGTTATGGTCGGTGCACGACACGCCGGTAATCGGCGCCGCGAAGCCCGCCAGCCCCAGCTCCGTCCAGCGCGCGTCGGTGATACGGAGCGATTCGAGCCCGCGCCGCACGTCCTCGCCGGTGACCACTTTCTTGCCGGTCACCTTCTGGGCGTTGCGGATCGCCTCGGCGATGATCACCGAGTTCATCACGCCGCGGTTGTAGAAGTTCTCGCCGACCTTATCCTTCGGCGTTTGGCTCTTGCCCTTGTCCACGAGGTACTTCTGGATGTCCTGGATCGCCGGATAGTTGGCGCCGACGCTGTGGAGGTTGAGGCTAAGATAGCCCTTGCCGTCCTGGCCCGCCGGCCGCGCGTCATCCTCGTTGCCCGACCACCAGATGCCGACGAAATGATCCATCGGATAGTTGATCTTGGCGGCTTCCTTGACGGCGGTAGGGTTCATCGCCCCCCAGCCCCACAACACCATCCAATTCGGCTTGTCGCGGCGCACGTTGAGCCACAGGCCGGACTGGTTCTGCATCTCGGCCGGCGGCACCGGGTATTCCTTGACCTCGAAGCCGTAGTCCTTGGCGAACTGATGCAGGAGCGGCAGCGGCTCGCGGCCGTAGCCGCCGTCGAAGAAGATGTAGCCGATGGTCTTACCCTTGAGCTTGTCGAGGCCGCCTTCCTTCCCGGCGATGTACTTGATGATCATCGACAGACCATCCCAGTAAGTCGCCGGCGGGTTGAACACCCATGGGAAATTCGTGCCGTCGGCCGAGGCCGAGAGGCCGTAGGCCATGGACAGCACCGGGATCTTGTCGACGGCGGCTTTCGGAATGAGCTGGAGCGTGATGCCGGTCGAGTATGGATTGGTGATGACCGGGTTCTTGCCCTTGGTCGATTCGTAGCACTCGACGCCCTTCTTGGTGTCGTAGCCGGTCTCGCATTCCTCGACCACGATCTTGACGCCGCCGATGCCACCATCGCGCTCGTTCAGCATGTTGAGATAGTCGGCCATGCCGTTGGCGATGGGGATGCCGGAGCCGGAGAACGCGCCGGTGCGGTAGGAGAACAGCGGCACGTAGATTGTGCCCTGGGCCTCCGCCTTCGAGACGACGACGGGCACCCCCGCCATCGCCGCAAGCACGGCGCTGAGTAACAGTCCTTTCAAGCGCATAAATTCCTCCCTTGTTTGTTGGTCGGTCGCGCCAAGCGGCGCACCGCCGGATTGAGACCGATTTTGCACGTTCAGTAGGGGAAAGGCCACACCCTTAGTTTCTGCTTGGTGATTTGCCATAACCGAGCCAAGCCGTTGGGTTCCACGATGAGGAAGAAGATAATCAGCGCCCCCACGATCATGAAGCTCAGGTGCTCCACGGTCGCCGACCTGATGGGGATACCGAACTGGTCGGGCACGTAGCGGAGCAGGATCGGCAGCATGAAGATCAGCGCCGCGCCGAAGTAGGAGCCGATCAGGCTGCCGAGCCCACCGATGATCACCATGAACAGGATGAAGAAGCTCTGGTTGATGTTGAACACGTCGGCTTCGGCGCCGCCGTACCACAGGAACACCATCAACGCGCCGGCGACCCCGCAGTAGAACGACGACACCGCGAAGGCGAGAAGCTTGGTGGGCAAGAGCCGGATGCCCATCAGCTCGGCAGCGATATCCATGTCGCGCACCGCCATCCACATGCGCCCGACGCGCCCGTGCACTAGATTCGACGCGAGCCAGGTCATGGCGACGACGATGGCAAGCACGATGAGATAGCGCGTGGTGGGGGTCGCATTCGGGCCGGTCACCGGCACCCCGAACAGCGTGCGCGTCGGCACCTCGATGGCGTTGGAGACGTTGTAGTTGACGAGCCACGGGATGCGCACGAAGCACCACTGCAGGAAGAACTGCGCCGCAAGCGTGGCGACGGCGAGGTAGAAGCCCTTGATGCGCAGCGACGGCAGGCCGAACACGACGCCCACCGCGGCCGCGACGAAGCCCGAGGCGACGACCCAGACCAGGATGTGCACGCCGGGAAATATGGTGGCGAGCTTGTAGCAGGCATAGGCCCCCACCCCCATGAAGGCGCCGGTGCCGAGCGAGAGCAACCCGGTATAGCCGGTGAGCAGATTCAGCCCGATCGCGGCCAGCGAGAAGATGAGGAACGGGATCATCACCGCCTGCAGCAGGAAGGAGTTGCCGAAGTACGGAATCACGACGAAGGCCACGGCGAGGATGACGAGGATGCCGATCCGGTCCTGACGGATCGGGAAGATCGCCATGTCGGCGGCGTAGCGCGTCTTGAACTGTCCGGCCTCGCGGTAAAGCATCGCTACACCCGCTCGATGATCTTCTCGCCGAACAGCCCCTGCGGCCGGAACAGCAGAAACGTAAGCGCGATGAAATACGAGAGCCAGCTCTCGATGCCGCTGCCGAAGAGCGGCCCCCAGTAGAACTCGCCGAGCTTCTCGCCGATGCCGACGATAAGGCCGCCGACGATCGCGCCGGGGATCGAGGTGAAGCCGCCGAGGATGAGCACCGGCAGCGCGCGCAACGCGATAATCTGCAGCGCGAACGACACCTCCGAGCGCGCGCCCCACATGATGCCCGTGACGAGCGCGACGAGGCCCGAGGCGAACCAGACGATCACCCAGATCTGCTCGAGCGAGATGCCGACCGAGAGCGCCGCCTTGTGGCTGTCGGCGACCGCGCGCAGCGCCCGGCCGATGCGCGTCTTGGAGAAGAACACCGCCAGCACCGCCACCATGATCGAGGCGATGAGCGCCGCGGCGATGTCGATCTTCTGCAGGCTGACGAGGCCGCCCAATATCTTGAGATCGAGCGCGCCGCGCGGCAGGTTGAGCTCGTTCGCGATCATGATCTTGGGGTCGCCGCCGAACACGAGTTCGCCGAAGCCGATGAGGAAGTAGGTCAGCCCGAACGTGGCCATGAACAGGATGATGTCAGGCTGGTTGACGAGCGGCCGCAAGACCAGGCGCTCCACGCCCCAGGCGAGCGCCAGCATCACGAGGACCGCGAGACCAAGCGCCACATAGGCGGCGAGGCCCGCCGGACCGACACCGAGCCGCCGCAGAAGCTCGTAGAAGCCCACCAGCGTCAGCGCCGCGAACACCACCATGATGCCCTGGGCGAAGTTGAACACGCCTGAGGCCTTGAAGATCAGGACAAAGCCGAGCGCGATAAGCGCATAGAGCATGCCCGCCACGAGGCCTTCCCACAGGGTCTGCGCCAAGAGGTCGGGCGCCGCGGCCATCTGCACGAACGGATCGAGAAAGATTTTGTAGAGGAGGTTCATCTCGCTTCGTTCAATGCGCCACACCGAGATAGGCGGCGATCACATTCTGGTCGCGCTTGACGTCGTTGGGAGTGGCGTCGGCGATCTTGCGGCCGTAATCGAGCACGACCACGCGCTCGGCGAGGTCCATGACCACGCCCATGTCGTGTTCGATCAATGCGATGGTGGTGCCGTAGTGGTTGTTCACGTCGAGGACGAAGCGGCACATGTCCTCCTTTTCCTCCATGTTCATGCCGGCCATGGGCTCGTCGAGGAGAAGCAGGTCCGGTTCCATGGCGAGCGCGCGCCCCAGCTCCACCCGCTTTTGCAGGCCGTAAGGCAGCCGGCCCACCGGCACGCGGCGGATATGTTCGATCTCGAGGAAATCGATGATCTCCTCGACCTTGCGCCGGTGCTCGACCTCCTCTTGCATGGCCGGCCCGAAGCGCAGCAGCTGCCAGACGAGGTTGCGCCGCATCTTCAGCGTGCGGCCGGCCATGATGTTGTCGAGCGTGGTCATGCTCTTGAACAGCGCCACGTTCTGGAACGTGCGGGCGATGCCGCCGGCAGCCGCCTCGTGCGGCCGCATCTCGTTCCGCGTGACCCCCTTGAACGTGATGCGGCCCTTCTGCGGCTGGTAGAAACCGTTGATGACGTTCAGCATCGACGTCTTGCCGGCGCCGTTGGGGCCGATAATGGCGCGGATCTCTCCCTTGCGGATGTCGAAGGAGACGTCGGTGAGCGCCTTGACGCCGCCGAAGGCAAGGGTGACAGCCTCTGCCGCGAGCAGGATTTCGCCGGCCACGACCTCCGGCGTCGGACCCTTCATGCCGCCTTCCCCAGGGGCGGCGCCGACGCGGCGACCGGCGCGATATCGCGGATCTTGAGGCGCGCGGCGATCGCGCCCTTGCGGCCGTCCTCGAAGGTGACCTCGGTCTTGATGTCGACTTCCTTGGAACCGTCGTAGAGGGCGGTAATCAGCGGCGCATAGCGGTCGGCGATGAAGCGACGGCGCACCTTCTGGGTGCGGGTCAACTCGCCGTCGTCGGCATCGAGCTCCTTGTGCAGGATGAGGAAGCGGCGGATCTGCGCGCCCGCCATCGGCCCTTCCTCGGCGAGCCAGCGGTTCACCTCGATCACATGCGTTGCCAGCATGTCGTAGACGCGCGGATCGGCGGCAAGCTCCTGGTAGGAGCCGTAGACCACGTTGTTGCGTTCGGCCCAGGAGCCCACCGAGGTGAGGTCGATGTTGAGCATGACGCTAACGAACGCGTGGCCGTCGCCAATCGCCACCGCCTCGCGGATGTTCGGAAAGAATTTCAGCTTGTTTTCGATATACTTAGGCGCGAACAACGTGCCGTCCGTGAGCCGGCTCACGTCCTTGGCGCGATCGATGATCTTGAGGTGGCCGGTCTTGCCGTCGAAGAAGCCGGCGTCGCCGGTATGCACCCAGCCGTCGGCGGTCTTCGTCTCCGCCGTCTTGTCCGGGTCCTTGTAGTAGCCGACGAACACGCCGGGCGAGCGGAACAGCACCTCGCCGTTCTCGGCGATCTTCACCTCGACGTCGAAGTTCGGTTTGCCCACGGTGTCGGCGTAGATCTCGCCGTCGGGCTGCGCCGTCACGTACACCGACGCCTCGGTCATCCCGTAGAGCTGCTTCAGGTTGATCCCGATCGAGCGGAAGAAGCTGAACAACTCCGGCCCGATCGCCTCGCCCGCGGTATAGGCGACGCGGATGCGCGACAGCCCGAAGCGGTTCTTCAGCGGGCCGTACACCAGGAAGTCGCCGAGCCGATAGAGAATCCGGGCATACAGCGGCACCGGCTGCTTGTTCAGAATCCTCTCGCCCCAACGCCGCGCCACGCCGATGAAATAATGGAACATAGCGCGCTTCGGCTTGCTCGCGTCCTCCATGCGCACCATGGAGAGGGTGAGGATGTTCTCGTAGACCCGCGGCGGAGCGAAGGCGTAGGTCGTGCCGATCTCGCGGCGGTCCTCCACTACGGTCTCCGGGCTCTCCGGGCAATTGACGCAGAAGCCGGCGGTGAACGACTGGGCATACGACAGGACATGATCGCCGACCCACGCCATGGGCAGATAGGCGATGACCTCGTCGTTCTCGTTCAGGTTGTCGTAGGCGTTGCCGTTTGCGGCGCTCTTGATGGCGTTGTCGTAGGACAGCATCACTCCCTTAGAATTGCCGGTGGTGCCGGAGGTGTAGAGGATGACGGAGACGTCGGAGCCCTTGCCGGCGGCGATTTCCTTCTGCCAGTCGAAATCCTTCTTGCCGCGTCCGAGCGCCTGAACGTCCTCGAACGACTTCAGCCGCGCGTGATCGTAGTCGCGCAGGCCCCAGGGCTCGTCGTAGACCATGTGGGTGAGCGTCGGCAGCCGGTCGGAGATCGAGAGCAGCTTGTCGACCTGCTCCTGGTTCTGCACCACCGCCACCTTCACGCCGGCATGCGCCAGCACGTAGGCCATCTCGTCGGCGACTGCGTCGGCATAGACCGGCACCGGGATGCCGCCCAGCGCCTGCACCGCGGTGATCGCCCAATAGAGGCGCGGGCGGTTGCCGCCGATGATCGCGACCTTGTCCTCCCGGCCGACGCCGAGCGCGGCGAGACCGACGGAGAACGGCCGGACCTCCTCCAGCACCTGAGCCCAGCTCCAGGTCTGCCAGATGCCGAGGTCCTTGAGGCGGAAGGCGGGACGGCTGCCCCGCGCCGCCGCGTTATGCAGGAGCAGTTTCGGAAACGTGTCGGCCTCGACTTTGGGGTCGATGCGCAAGCCAACCCTCCCCGGCTATCGACCGGCGGGGTGGTGCGCCGGCCGTTCAATGATCGTTGGCTGGCCCTCGTGCCGGGGCCTTGGGTTCCCGGTTAGGAACCAGCTCCGGCGGCGTCAAGCGCTACCGGATACCGCCGATCCTGCGGCGGATGCGGCCGCTAGACAAGCCATGCTTTCGTTGGCTTGGAGGAGGCTTAACCAGGCCTTTCCGCCTCGAAGCGGCTATTCGGCCGCCGCAGCGGCGAGCGGCATTCCGCTCTCGCTCGCCGCGCGGAAACGCTGCAGCGATGCCGCCTCCTCCGCTTTTGCCGTGGTCACCTGCTTCATCTTGACCGGCCCGAAGCCGCGCATCTTCTCGGGCAGCGAAGCGATCGCGACGGCGAGCGCGTGGTTCGCGGGCTTCAGCGACACGATCAGCTCCTCGACCACCGCCATGTACTCGCGGACGAGCCGGCGCTCGAGCTTGCGCTCCTCGCTATAGCCGAACGGATCGAGCGGCGTGCCGCGCAGGAAGCGGAAGCGCTTGAGCGCCTTGAACGCCGAGAGAATCCACGGGCCGAAGCTGATCTTGCGCGGGCGGCCGAGGTTCGGGTCGATGCCGGCGATCAGCGGCGGCGCCAGCAGGAACTCGTAGCGCAGCTTGCCCTCGAAGCTCGCCGCCACCTGCTTCTCGAACGAGCCGTCGGTGTAGAGCCGCGCCACTTCGTACTCGTCCTTGTAGGCCATGAGCTTGAACAGATAGCGCGCCACCGCGTCGGTAAGCGCGGTCGCACCCGGCATCCGCACCGCTTCCGCCGCGCGCACCCGGTCGACCAGGGCGCGGTAGCGCCGCCCGTAGCGGGCGCTCTGATAGTCGGCGAGGAAGACGACCCGGCGCTCGATCACCTCGTCCAGCGAGCCCGACAGCCGCCGCGCATCGGTGCGTGCGCCCGCCGGGGTCACCATACTCACCACCGAATCGGGATCGGCCGCGGCACGCCGGCCCCATTCGAACGCGCCGAGGTTCATGGCCACCGCTTCGCCGTTCAGCTCGACGGCCTTCTTGATCGCCTGCTCCGAAACCGGCACCGCGCCGAGCTGATAGGCGTAGCCCAGGAGAAAAATGTTCTGGCCGAGCGAGGAGCCAAACAGCGCCGTCGACAGCCGCGTCGCGTCGATGAAGCGCGCGTGATCGCGGTCGGCCGCGGTCTGGATCGAGCGCTTGAGCCGCTCGACCGGCAGCGAGAAATCGGCGTTGCGGGTGAAATCGCCCGGAAACGTCTCGTGGGTGTTGACCACCACCGTGGTTACGCCCGCGCGCATGGAGGCCACCACCCGTTTGCCGCCGGCCACCACCAGGTCGCCGCCGAGCACGAGGTGGGCGCCGCCCGCCGGCACCCGGATCGCCTGGATATCCTCGGGCTTCTCGGCGATGCGCATGTGGCTGAACACCGCCCCGCCCTTCTGCGCCAGTCCCGCCATGTCGATAATGGCGGCGGCCTTGCCTTCGAGGTGGGCGGCGGTTCCCAGCACCTGGGCGATGGTGACGATGCCGGTGCCGCCGATGCCGGTCACGATGATTCCGAAGGTGCCGTTGATCGCCGGCAATTTCGGGGCCGGCAGCGGCGGCAGCGCGCCGACGCTAGCGGCCAACCCCGTGCCGCGCTTGAGCTTGGCGCCGTGCACCGTCACGAACGACGGGCAGAAGCCCTTGAGGCAGGAGAAGTCCTTGTTGCAGCTCGACTGGTCGATCTCGCGCTTGCGGCCCCACTCGGTCTCCAGCGGCTGGATCGACACGCAGTTCGACTGCACGCCGCAATCGCCGCAGCCTTCGCACACGAGCTCGTTGATGATGACCCGCTTGTCCGGATCGGGGAACTCGCCGCGCTTGCGGCGGCGGCGCTTTTCGGCGGCGCAGGTCTGGTCGTAGATCAGGACCGTGACGCCGGGTATCTCGGCGAGGTCCTTCTGCACCTTCATCAGCTCGTCGCGGTGATGCACGGTCAGGCCCTGCGGCCAGCCGATATCGCGCGGGTATTTCCACGGCTCGTCGGTGACGACCACGACCTTCTTGACGTCCTCGGCCGCTACTTGGCGAGCGATCATGCCCACCGTCAGCCCGCCCTCGTGATGCTGGCCGCCGGTCATGGCGACGGCATCGTTGAACAGGATCTTGTAGGTGAGGTTCACGTCGCGGGCGGCGACCGCGGCGCGGATCGCCAGGATGCCCGAGTGGTTATAGGTGCCGTCGCCGAGGTTCTGGAACACGTGCTTGCGCTTGGAGAAGGCCGACTCGCCGATCCAGTTCGCGCCCTCGCCGCCCATATGGGTGAAGCCGAAGGTGGAGCGGTTCATCCACAGCGCCATGGTGTGGCAGCCAATGCCGGCATAGGCGCGCATGCCCTCGGGGACGACGGTGGAAGTGTTATGCGGGCAGCCGGAGCAGAAGTAGGGCGAGCGCGCCGCTACTTCCTGCAGCTCCGAGAGTGCCGCCTGCGCCTGGCGCAGCCGCGACACCCGTTCCGCGATGTCGTCGATATGGCCACGGCGCAGGATGCGTTCGCCAAGCGTGATGGCGATCTCGTTTGGGTCGAGCGCGCCCTTGGATGGGAACAGCCATTCGCCCTTCTCGTCCTTCTTGCCGACGCAGAGCGGCTGATTGGCGGTGCCGTAGAGCTCTTCCTTCACCTGCACTTCGATGAGCGAGCGCTTCTCCTCGACAACGACGATGACGTCGAGGCCCTTGGCGAACTCCTTCAGCCCCTCCGGCTCGAGCGGCCACGGGCAGCCGATCTTGTAGAGGCGGATACCGAGCTCGTTCGCGCGCACCTCGTCGATGCCGAGCTCGTCGAGCGCAAGCCGTACGTCGAGGTAGCTCTTGCCGGTGGTGATGATGCCGATCTTGGCGTTGGGCCCGCCCGAGGAGATGATCTTGTTGATCTTGTTGGCGCGCAGGAACGCGAGCATGGCGTCGCGCTTGAACTCCTGCAGCCGCGCCTCCTGGGCGAGCGCGCCGTCGATGACGCGGATGTTGAGGCCGCCCGGCGGCATCTTGAAGTCGGTGGGCGTCACCACCTGGATGCGGTCGACGGCGCCATCGACGACGGCCGTGGACTCGATCGTCTCCTTGACGCACTTCAGCCCCACCCAGGTGCCGCAATAGCGCGACATGGCGAAGCCGTAGATGCCGTAGTCGAGGAGCTCCTGCACGCCGGCCGGATTGAGGATCGGGATCATCACGTCGACGAAGTGGTATTCCGACTGGTGCGCGGTGGTGGACGATTCACAGGTGTGATCGTCGCCCATGAGGGCGACCACGCCGCCGTTCTTCGATGAGCCGGCGAAGTTGGCGTGGCGAAACACGTCGCCGGTGCGGTCGACGCCCGGGCCCTTGCCGTACCAGATGCCGAACACGCCATCGAACTTGCCCTCGCCCTTGAGCTCGGCCTGTTGCGCGCCCCAGAGCGCCGTGGCGGCGAGGTCTTCGTTGAGTCCCGGCTGGAATTTGACGTCGTGCGCATCGAGCTCCTTCTTGACGCGGAAGAAGGTCTGATCGAGCCCGCCCAGCGGCGAGCCGCGGTAGCCGGTGACGTAGCCCGCGGTGTTCAGGCCGGCGCGGCGGTCGCGCTCCTTCTGCATGAGCGTGAGGCGCACGATCGCCTGCGTCCCGGTGAGGAACACGTGCGATTTGGACAGGTCGAATCTGTCGTCGAGGGTGACGTCGGAGAGCGCCATCGCCTGCTTGGTATCGGCCACAGCAAGTCCTTGTGATTCAACGTGCGGCAAACTGGCACAACCGCCGGAGCAGCGCAATTTCGTTATCGGCATGCCAGCGATGCCTAAATTTCCCGTTTCGCCGGTCTGCGCGCAACGGAGTGACCGACTAGCCGGCCATGAGCAGCTCACCGCCGTCGACCACCACGGTGGAGCCCGTCATCCAAGCCCCCGCACCGGACGCGAGCAGCAGGAAGGTGCCGTCCAGATCGCCCGGCGTGCCGAAGCGGGCAAGCGGAATTTTCGCCTTCAGTTGTTCGCCATCCTCGCTGGCGAGGAAATCGCTGTTTATCTCGGTGGAGATGAAGCCGGGGGCAATGGCGTTCACGCGAATGTTCCTGCGGGCGAACTCAAGCGCGAGCGCCCGCGTCGCCTGGATCACGCCGGCCTTGGCCACCGCGTAGGCCGAAAGCCCGCGCTCGACCATGTAGCCCGCGATCGATGCAATTGTGACGATCGACCCCGGCTTGCCGGCGGCGATCATGCGCCGCGCCGCCTCCGTCGCCGTGAAGAACACCGCGTCGAGATCGGTGCCCATCACCTTGCGCCACGTCTCCGGCGTCATGTCCACGGCCTTCGCGACCTCGACGACGCCGGCATTGGCCACGAACAGATCAACCGTGCCGAAGGCCTTTTCGGCCGCGCCGAAGGCGCGCTTCATGGCCGTCTGATCGGTCACGTCGGCCTGCGCCGTCACGGCGCGACCGCCCGCCTTCTCGATCTTGGTCTTGAGGGCCTCGAGGCGCTCCTTGCGCCGCGCCACCAGCACCACCGCCGCGCCGTTCGCCGCCGCGACCTCGGCGAAGCGCTCGCCGAGCCCGCTCGACGCCCCGGTGACGAGCGCGACGCGCCCCTTCAGATCGAACAGCTTGCTTGCATCCATCCGCTCCTCCCGATGCCCGGCAGCATACGCGCAAGCGAGCGCCGGGCTCAAACCGGCAGCATGCGCTCAGAGACCATGAGACCGGTGATCAGGGCGGCGCCGAACACCACGATCAGGACGGCGCCCGCCACCTCCAGACCCAGGATGAGCATGACCGCGGTGCCTCCCGAGCGCGTGCGCGCCAGGCGCTCAGCGAAGGCCCTACCCGTCACCGCCAGCGTCGCGATCGCCGTGACGGTGATGGCGGTGCCGAGCGCCATCACCAGCGTCGCCACGACGCCGATGAGGAAAATGCCCTGCGACCACGCGAACACGAGAACGAGGATCGCGCCCGAGCACGGCCGCAAGCCCACGGCCACCACCGCGGTGGCGCCGCGCTTCAGCCAGCCGCGGCCCTTGAGCTCGCCCGGCTCCGGGCCGTGGGCGTGATCGTCCCCATGGTCGTGACCGTGGGAATGGGAGTGACCGTGATGATGATCGTGATCATGTCCAGTGCCCCGCCATGCGGCGCGCGCTTGCAGGAAGGCGCCGCCCTTGCGCCAGACGAGCAGGAGGCCGAACGCGACGATGAGCCCGTAGGCGGCGAGCTCGATCACCCGCACCGTGAGATTCATCGCCCGCCCGGTGGCGCCGAGCATGACCGAGAGCACACCGACCACCGCGATCGCGACGATGGCCTGCAACAGCGCCGCCGCCACCGACAGCGCCACGCCGCGCCGGTAGGTGGAGCCGTCGGCGACGAGATAGGAGGAGATCACCGCCTTGCCGTGCCCGGGTCCGGCGGCGTGGAACACGCCATAGAGGAAGGAGAGCCAGACGAGCCAGACAGCCGCACTGCCGTCGGTCTTGGCGGCGCGCACCGTGGCCGCGAGCATCCGGTAGAATTCCGCCTGCTTGGCGAGGAGCCAGGCGGAGAAGCCAGAAGGCGCCGGCGCCCCGCCGAAGGGGCTCCCCTGCGCGAGCAACGGCGTCGCGACCAGCGCGGCCGCCGCCAACAGCAATAGTCCGAGAACAAGATCGGCGGATCGGCCGGAACGCATTGCCTCAGCAGCGCACGATGATGCGGTTGGCGAACTGGGCGCCGAAGGAGGAGCCAGCTGTCAGGCCGTTGAAGAAGGACTCCGACAGTCCTTGCGACGCGAGGTTGGAAGCGCCCGAGCGCAGCACTTCGAGCTTGCACGCCGCCGGGGCGCTCACGAGCTTCACCGGGTCGCTCTCGGCGAAATTGAAGGCGACGAAATAGGTGGGGTCGTAGACATCGAGCGCGACTTCGCCCGGGGAAGCCGCGCCGGCCTTCACCGGCAGCGTGAAGTGGAGCGTGAGCTGGCTGTCGGCGTACTCGAGCCAATAGTCGACCGGCGGGTCGAAGGCGACCTGCTTGCCGCCGGCCTTCGCCACCGTGAAGTAATCGAATTCCTTGAGCGAAGAGACATTGACCTCGGCGAGCTCGGCGAGCTCGTCCCGCGAAAGCTTGCCGTCGTTGTTCTTGTCGAGGCCCTGGGTCGCGAAGGTGGAGAACATCTCGTCGAAGGTCCACACGTGGCGCACGGCGACGAGCGCCCCGTTCGGCCCGTAGACCACCTCGCTCTTGAACGTCATCCACACGTGCGGATGGGCGTCGGCCGCGGTCGCGCCAAATAGAAGAAGCGCGCCAAGTATGAATGGGCGGCAGTCGATCGCCATTGCCGGCGGATCCTCCACGAACGGAGCGAACAGGCTCGCCGACTTCGGCGGAACCGTGGCGTCTAGCGCGACACGACGACTGGGGCGCCGAGGTGAGCGCGCTCGAACAGGTCGGCCGCGTCGGCGTTATGCATGCGGAAGCAGCCGCTCGAGGCGGAGCTGCCGATGGAATAGGGCGCGTTGGTGCCGTGGATGCGATACTCGCTCCAGCCCAGGTACATGGCGCGGATGCCGAGCGGATTGTGCGGTCCCGGGCCCACCACCTTGGGCAGCCGCGGGTTCTCGCGACGCATGCGTGCCGTCGGCCGCCAACTCGGGTTGCGATATTTGGCGCTGATCCACAGGTTGCCGGACCACTGGAACTTCGGCTTGCCCACGGCGATCGCGTAGCGCACCGCCTTGCCGTCGCCCAGCGTGTAATAGAGCTTGTGCTCCGCGGTCTTGATGACGATCGTGCCTTGCGGCAGGTCGCCGTCGAAATCGACGACCTCCTTGGTGGTGGCGCCCTGCGGCTGCGCCGCGGATCGCGAACGCGCCGCCTCGGCCGAAGTCATGCTGAGAAGGGTGGACGCCGCGATCACCGCGGCCAACGCAATACCCGGCCTCATCTCTGCCCCCGCTACAGCCGTCCCAGGGCGAATGAATCACAATGACGGGGCCTAAGGCAACCCACGGCTATTAAGGTTTGGTGGGCTTAAACCCCGGCCGCCCCACCGTCGCCGCGCGGGTCGTGGGCCCCTTCCAGGGTGCCGTCGGGAGAGAAGGTGACGGCGCCGGCGTGGCCCATGACCTCGGTGTAGGGCTCGACCACCTGGACGTCGTGGCCGGCGCGCTCCAGCTCCTCGAACAGGCTCGCCGGAAAGCGCGATTCGATCCTGAGGTTGGTGATGTTGGTCCCCCAGGTGCGGCCGAGGATCCAGCGCGGCCGGTCGATTGCCTCGAACAGCCCCTCGCCGTGGTAGGCGTGGCGCGTGAGGAGGGCCGCGAGCGTCTGCGGCTGCCCTTCCCCGCCCATGGTCCCGTAGCCCATGACGCGGCCGTCCTTCAGCACCGCGAGCGCGGGGGCAAGCGTGTGCGGCGGCCGGCGGCCGGGCTCGAGCGCATTCCTCGCCTTGGCATCGAGAGAGAAAGCGGAACCGCGGTTCTGCATCAGCACGCCGGTGCGCGGCAGCACGCAGCCCGAGCCGAACTCGTGGAACAGCGACTGGATATAGGAGACGACGAGGCCCGAGGCGTCGGCGGCGCCGATCCAGACTGTGTCGCCCTTGCCCGCCGGATGCGGCCACGGAGCCGCCCGCTTACGATCGATCGCCCCGGCCTCGCGGTCGAGCGCCGCCGGCTCGAGATAGTCGGAAGGGTCCTCGGTCAGGCGATCGAAATCGGTCACCACCCGGTCGCGGATGCGGAAGGCGCGTTTGGTCGCTTCGACGATGCCGTGGACTTGGTCGAAGGTCTCGGCCTGGCGCACACCCAGCCGGTCGTAGATGCCGAGGATGATGAGCGAGGCGATGCCCGGCGTCGGCGGCGGGCAGTTGTAGGCGATGCCGGGCTTGAGCGGGACCGATAGCGGCTCGCGCACCAGGGCGCGGTAGCGCTCCAGATCAACCCGCGTCACCGGGCTGCCGATGCTCTCAAGGTCGGCGGCGATCTCGCGGCCGACGTCGCCGCGATAGAAATCGACGAGCTTGGCGCGGGCAAGTTGCTCGAAGGTGTCGGCGAGCCGGCCGGTGGAGAGCGTTGTTCCTTCCTTCGGCGGATTGCCGTCCACGAGGAACGCCTCGGCGAAGCCGGGGACGTCGATCTTGGCGCCGCGCTCGGTGGTGAAGCGCCAGGCATAGGAGCGCGACACCGGGCTGCCGGCACGAGCGAGCTTGGCCGCAGGCTCGATCAGCCGGGCGAGCGGCATGCGGCCGCCGAGCGCCTTTGCGATCTCCAGCGCCACCATCCAGCCGCCGACCGCGCCCGGCACGGTCAGCGCCGCGTGCGGGCCGCGCTCCGGGATCTTGTCGTAGCCGAGCTCGCGGTAGCGCTGCCGGGTGGCGAGCGACCCGGCGTAGCCCGCCGCCTCGATGTAATGGGTGCGTCCGGAGGGCTCGCGGACGAGCCAGAAGCCGTCGCCGCCCATGTGGTTCATATGTGGGTAGGCGACGACGATCGCCGCCGCGGCGGCGACCGCCGCCTCTAGCGCGTTGCCGCCGTCGGCGATGACGTCGCGGCCGGCCTCGGCGGCGAGACGATGGGGTGCGGCGACGACGCCGCGGCGGACCTTCACGCTCTCGGCAAACATGCTCTGCAAGTAGCCGGGCCGCGGCAAGAAGGGAAGCGCCGGCGCTTGATCGCCCCGTCCATTCGGGCCAGATTGCCGGCCCCTGGAGCGAGAACGATGACCGACGGCAGCACCCGACCCGCCCGCATCAAGTGGACGAGCTTCGCCACGGTGATCAGCGCCGCGATTCTGATCGGCACCGAGATCGTCGGCGCCGGACTCGCGACCGGCTGGGCGATCGCGACCATGCTTGGGTTTGGCGAGGTCGGCGCGTGGGTGCTCGAAGGCCTGTTCGCGATCAGCGGCTTCGCCGTCATCATCGCGTTCGTTCGCTCCGCGACTCGCATCGAGCCGATCGTCGAGCGGTGAGCTCGTCACCCGTTAAAAAATTCTGAAAAACTTTTCGGCGAGCGCAAGAAAACACTTGCAACCGAATCAATTTCCTCCTACATGCGAATTGCCCAATTTCGCACGTGCCTGTGGTCGCGTGCCGGTCGACGGAGTCCCGGACAAGAGGCCGGAAAGACGTCGGGGCAGACCGGTAGCCGGAGTCAACCGGCCGACCCCGCTCTCCGCGAGGGACGCGACTTAAAGCAACGACGTAGCGGGCCTTATTGGTCTCTGCCGGCGCTGACGGAAGGCGTCGGGGTTACTGAAGAGGCACTACTCTTGCCGGCTGTGCGGAACGGGGCTCTCCCCAATCCAAGCAGTGACGAGAAGGTCTCCGGTACGTTCATCCGGAACTCTCTGGTCACAACGGCGCAAGGAAGCCGGCGTTAGCCGGCAAAGCGGGCGAAGGCCCGCCACGGGCGTAGCGCATCTGGCGCTGCCCTCGCGGCACCTTCGTCCAGGGCTTGGAGTTGGAGAAGGAGAAGGAAGAGGTGACAGAACGCATACGCAAATTCCTCCGGCGACGACGAGAGGACGGACCCTGCCTAGTCGTTGATTCCGAGGTCATCCGCGAAAACTATCTGGCCTTTGCCAAAGCGCTGCCTGACACACGCGTCTTCTATGCGGTGAAAGCCAATCCCGCCCCGGAAATCCTGAAGCTCCTCGCCGAGCTCGGCTCCTGCTTCGATACCGCCTCGCCCGCTGAAATCGAGATGGTGCTCGCTGCCGGTGCAAGCCCGGAGCGCATCTCCTATGGCAACACCATCAAGAAGGAGGCGGACATCAAGCGCGCCTTCGAGCGCGGCATCCGCCTGTTCGCGGTGGATTGCGAGGCCGAGGTCGAGAAGATCGCCCGCGCCGCACCCGGCTCCAAGGTGTTCTGCCGCATCCTGTGCGACGGCAGCGGCGCCGAATGGCCGCTGTCGCGCAAGTTCGGGTGTGTTCCGTCGCTGGCGCCAAAGGTGCTCGAGCATGCCCATAAGCTTGGGCTCGTCGCCCACGGCATCTCGTTCCACGTCGGCTCGCAGCAGAACGACGTCAAGGCTTGGGACAAAGCGCTCGCCGCCGCGGCCGCGATCTTCCGCGACCTGTCGGACCGCGGGCTGAACCTCGCCATGGTCAACCTCGGCGGCGGCTTCCCCGCGCGCTACCTGAAGGAGGTCCCCAAGGTCCAGGTCTACGGCAAGTCGATCTTCCGCTCGCTGCGCAAGCACTTCGGCAACCGCATCCCGGAGACGATCATCGAGCCGGGCCGCGGCCTCGTCGGCGACGCCGGCATGATCGAAGCCGAGGTAGTGCTGATCTCCAAGAAGTCGGAGGACGATCCGGTCCGCTGGGTCTACCTCGACATCGGCAAGTTCGGCGGCTTGGCCGAGACTATCGACGAATCGATTCGCTACCCGATTCGCACCACTAAGGACAAAGACGAGCGCACGCCGTGCGTGATCGCGGGCCCGACCTGCGACTCCGTTGACGTGCTCTACGAGAAGGATCCGTATCTGCTTCCGGTCTCGCTCGCGATCGGCGACAAGGTGCTGATCGAGGCGACCGGCGCCTACACGACCACGTATTCTTCCGTTGCTTTCAATGGCTTCGCCCCGCTCAAGTCGTACGTGATCTGAGCGAATCTTCGGCGCGGCGACGCGCAACCGCGGCCCTCGGTGCAGAACCGAGGGCCGTCGCGTTTTAGGAATGATCCACATGAGGAACATCGAACCCGGTCCAGACATTGACGCGCGCGCGCTAGCGTGGATTCTGGGTACCGGGAAAGGAAATTTCCCATCGGATTTCACTGCTGCGAGGTCGCGCGCGTGAATATCTTGCCTGGTCGCACCAAGATTAAGCCAGAGACCCGCGCCGACTGGCCGGTCTACCATACGATCGACGGTCCGATCGTGGTGATCGGCTTCGGCTCCATCGGCAAGGGCGCTTGGCCGCTGATCGAGCGCCACTTCAAGTTCGACAAGTCGCGCTTCGTCATCGTCGACCCCGAAGACAAGGACCGCGGGATGCTCGACGAGCGGGGCGTGCGCTTCCTCAAGGAGCGGCTGACCCCGGAGAATTACCGCGACATCCTGCTGCCGCTCCTCACCGACGGTCCCGGCCGCGGCTTCTTGGTCAACCTATCCATCGACGTGTCGTCGTTGGCGCTGACCGAGCTGTGCCGCGAGATCGGCGCCCTCTACCTCGACACCGTGATCGAGCCATGGCCCGGCCTCTACTTCAACCCGAAGTCCACCCCGGCCGCCCGCACCAACTATGCGCTGCGCGAGAACTATCTCGCCGCCCGCCGCCGCCAGCCCAACGGCCCCACGGCCGTCTCCTGCTGCGGAGCCAATCCGGGCATGGTGTCGTGGTTCGTGAAGCAGGCGCTCCTGAACGTTTCCACCGATCTCGGCCTCAACGGGCCCGAGCCCAAGACCCGCGAGGATTGGGCCCGCCTGATGATGAAGGCGGGCGTCAAGGGCATCCACATCGCCGAGCGCGACACCCAACGTGCCCGCCGGCCCAAGCCCGACGGCACGTTCGTGAACACCTGGTCGGTGGAGGGGTTCGTCGCCGAAGGCATGCAGCCCGCCGAACTTGGCTGGGGCACGCATGAGAAATGGATGCCGGAGAACGGCCGTAAGCACGAGACGGGCTCCCAGGCGTCGATCTTCATGCTGCAGCCCGGTGCCAACACCCGCGTGCGTACCTGGTGCCCGACGCC
>DATNNN010000192.1:0-6796 GCA_035601815.1 Xanthobacteraceae bacterium
TCCGCCCGGTCGATCTCGCCGCGCGCGAAGCGCTCGTCGAGCGTGTCGAGGGCGCTGCGGCCGCGGCGATGGCGGCCGCCGGAGGTGAGGCGTAGCGCCGTGATGAGAAGAAAAATCAGCACGAAGATGGCGATCAGCATGCCGAGCGGCGGCGGCAGGAAACCGAACCACGGATAGTCGTACCACATGATGAACCTCCCTCGGCGGCCCTCAGGCACATTGGACTGTCACCGCCGGACTTGTCGCGGCGATGATACGTCTACGCTTCGATAGAGTCCTTCTTCTCTTTTAGCCGCTTCAACCGCTTTTTCTTTCTCTTCGATATTTTCGGCTCATCGGTTTCCGCCACGGCCTCCGGCGAAGGCTCCGCTACGCGCGCGGGCTCCGGTGCAGGCTCCAACGCGGCCTTAGCCTCGGCCTCGGCCTGTGCTTTGGCCTCCGCTTCGCCTTTTGCTTTCGCCTCCGCCTCGGCTTTGTCGCGCGCCGCCTTCTCCTCCACCTCGCGCCGCGCCTCCGCTGCGCGCGCCGCTTTTTCCGCCTTCTCGGCGGCGTCGTACTTGGCGCGCAGCTCCGCTACGATGGCGTCCGCCTCCTCTTTGGCCTTGCGCTCGACCTCGCGGCGCTCCTTCTCGGCGGCCCGCGCCGCGGCGCGCCGCTCGTTGTCCGCCTTGCGCAGCGCCGCGCGGACCGTCGCCTGCTTCGCCCGCTCGCGCCGCCGCGCCGCGGCCTCCGCGCGCCTCCTCTTGCGCCAGGCGCGCAGCCGCTTGCGCAGCTCCATGGTGCGCTCGTCGTATTGGTCGCGCAGCTCCGCGCCCCAGTAGACGAGCTGCACCATCGCCTTGCCGATGACGCCGCCCACGGTGACGAGGCCGAACGGCACGAACAGGCGCCAGCGATCGTCGTTCTCGGCGATCGCGGACGCGATCAGGTCGCCCGCCATCGCCGTGGTGTTGAGCCCCTGGCCGCCGAACGCGCTCGCGATCCACACGCCGGGACGCAGCATGCCGATCTGCGGCATGCGGTGCACGGCGTAGCCCATGACGCCGGTCCAGGCGTAGTCGATCTTGAGCCCCTCGAGCTGCGGGTAGATCGCCGCGATGTCGTGCTGGAATCGCCGCTCGAGCCCGCGCGGCTTGGTCGTGCGTGTGGTGATGTAGCCGCCCCACATCAGCCGCTCGCCGAGGATGCGGTAGTAGTCGAAGGCGCGGCGCGTGTCGGAGATGGCGCCGCGATAGCCGATCACCTCGGGCAAATGCTTGCCGAGCGGCGCCGACACCGCGACGTGCGTCGCCACCGGCAGCACCGTGCGGGCGAGCTTCGGATAGATGCGGCCGACGAAGACCGAGCCGCAGAACACCACGTGGTGCGCGCGCACGCGGCCGGCCGAGGTGCCGACCCATTTGCGCACGCCGTCGAGGTCGGCCCACGTCGCCTCGCTCATCTCGTAGATGCGCCCGCCCCGCTTTTCCACGTCCTCGGCGAGCGCGAGTGCCAAGTTTAGCGGATGCAGGTGGAAGGCCTCGGCGTCGTGCAGCGCCTGGAAATAGCGGTCGGTCTTCAGCGTGGCGCGCACCCGCTCGGTAGGCCACACCACCATGTCGTGGTCGAATTTCTCCGAGCAGTATTCGGCGGTGCGCCGCACCTCCTCCTCGTCGTCGTAGCGCAGCACCGACAGGCGGCCGGGCACGGCGTCGAGGTCGATCTCGCTCAGCATGGAGGCGACCGTGGCGACGCCCTCGCGCGATAGCTGATAGAGCGCGCGCGCGTGGTCGAGGCCGACGCGGGCGACGATGGCTTCGAGCTCCTGGGAGTAGCCGGCCGAGACGAAGCCGCCGTTCCGCCCCGAGGCCCCGTCGGCGACGCGGCCGGCCTCCAGCACCACCACGTCATGGTTGCGCATGAGCAGCGCGCGCGCCGTCCACAGGCCGGCGAGCCCGCCGCCGATGATGCAGACGCCGGTATCCACGTCCGTGCCGAGGCGCGACCGCTTGCGGCGCGGCAGCGCGGTGGCCGCGTAATAGGTGTCGGAGGCTTCTGTGGTGGCGTCCATGAAATTTGCCGGTTGCGAGTGCATGCTAGACTCGATCGCGTCGAATTTCGACTCTGCCGCCCGCGTCAGCAAGCGTCCCGGACAACCATGCGTCGCCTCATCCTGTTCCGCCACGCCAAGGCCGAATCGCCCGACGGCGTCGCCGACGCGGAGCGGCCGCTTGCCGAGCGCGGCCGCGCCGATGCGGCGCGGATCGGCGCCTACCTCGCCAACCAGGGCCTGCGACCCGACGCCGCCGTCGTCTCCACCTCCCGGCGCACGCGCGAGACCTGGGAATTCGCCGCCGCGGCGCTGCGCTTAGCCCCGCCGGTTTCCTTCGACGACCAGCTCTACGAGGCCCGCGCCGAGACGCTGCTCGAGGTGCTGCGCGAGATCCGGCCGGAGACCCGCTCGCTCCTGCTGATCGGCCACAACCCCGGCATGGAGGAGCTCGCCCGCGCACTGGTGGGCAGCGAGGAGAAGGACGCCCGCCGCAGTCTGGCGCAGAAGTTCCCCACCAGCGGATTGGTGGTGATCGACTTTCCCTTCGACGCGTGGAGCAAAATCAAGCCCGGGACCGGCCGGCTCGTGCAATACGTGACGCCGAAGATTCTCGCCCGGGAAAAATAAGGGCGAGCGCTACGGCAGCACGCTCGGCGGAATCGCATCCGGCAAGAATGTGCGCGGCCGGTTGCGCGCGATCAGGCTGCCCATCTGCCAGCCGAACAGCGCGCTCAACCCGATCACGGCGAGCCCGAACACCGTCTCGCCGGTCGCAAACCCGCGCAGCCCGAGCACGAACGCACCGCCGAGCACCGCGACGGTGATGATCGTCATCGGCCACCACCGCCACGCCGCCATGCCGGCTTCGAGCCGCGGCGCGCCGCCGGCGCCGCCGATCTTGCGCACGAGCGCGGTGACGAAGGCGCGGAACTCCGGGCCGTGGTCGGTGGAATCGAGGAGCGAGCGCGCCGAGCTCGACGACACGCTGAGCCGGCCGCCGCTCCGCGGCCAGATCTCGCAGACGCAGCGCCTCGTCATCAGGTTCGACGGCTGGAAGGAAACGCGCACCCGCTTGATGTCGCCGTAGGCGAGCCGGCCGGTGCGCGTCCCGGTCGCCCATTCGAGCCCGTCGGGCGCGATGGAGAGCGCGAACTCCCCGCCGATCAGGCGCGGGCGGTAGCGATAGACGAGGGTTTCCTCGCGCGCCGGGGCATCCATGCCTTTCCTCTAGCACAGATGCGCGGAGGCCGAAGTCGACGCCTGCCGCTCGTTCGTCGTGCTCCGGCGCGCCGCCGTCACCTCCGGCCAGCGAGTGCGGCGCGCAGGGAGGCGGCGAGCGCCGCCAGCTGAAACGGCTTCTGCACCAGCGGCCGCCCCGCCCATTCGCGCGACAGCGTGCTCGCGTCATAGCCGGTGGCGAAGAGGAACGGCACGCCCAGCTCACGCAGCCGCTCGGCCACCGGATAGACCTTGTAGCCGCCGAGGTTGACGTCGAGCACGGCGGCGTCCGGCCGTTTGGCGGCGAGTGCCGCGAGCGCTTCGGTCACGCTGCCGGCGTGGCGCACCGTGCCGCAGCCGAGCTCGATCAGCATGTCTTCCACGAGGAATGAAACGATCGCCTCGTCCTCGACGATGAGGACATCGAGCCCGGCGAATGGCGTCCTACCGGACTCGCCTTCCCACATGACGCGCTAAGTGCCGAGGGGGATTTCCATCGTGCAGCGGAGCCCCCCGGGGTCGAAGGTCATCTCAGCCGAACCCTTGAGTTCCTGGGTGATGCCCCGCTCCACGAGCTTGCTGCCGAAGCCGCGGCGGGCGGGCTCGGTGACTTGCGGGCCGCCCGATTCCTGCCATTCGATGCGCAGCCGGCGCGGGCCGGAGCCGTTCGCCACCTTCCACGACAGCGCGAGCTGGCCCGTCGGCGCCGACAGCGAGCCGTACTTGGCCGCGTTGGTGGCGAGCTCGTGGAAGATCATGGCGAGCATGAGCGACGCCTGCGGCGCCAGATACACGCCCTCGCCGTCGATCACGAGCCCGTTGCCCCCCTTGGAACGGTAGGGCGCGAAGATCTCCTCGGCGATCTCCTTCAGGTTCGCCGACTCCCAGCGCCCGCGCGTGAGCTGGTCGTGGGCGCGTGACAGCGCGACGAGCCGCGCCTCGAAGTTGTCGCGCACGGCGCGCGGCACCTTGGTG
The DNA here is from genome assembly GCA_035601815.1 of Xanthobacteraceae bacterium. GTDB lineage: Bacteria > Pseudomonadota > Alphaproteobacteria > Rhizobiales > Xanthobacteraceae > DATNNN01. The sequence continues at coordinate 4,226 of DATNNN010000192.1, forward strand.
CCGCGCACGGTCTGCGCCGCCAGCGACTGCACGGTGGCGAGCGTGTTCTTGACCCGGTGATTGAGCTCGTCGAGCAGCACCTTCTGGCGGCTGTCCGCTTCCTTGCGTTCGCTGATGTCGACCAACATGTTGACCGCGCCGGTGAGGTTGCCCGCTTCATCGCGCAGCAGCGTCGGGAACGGCATGAACGGCACGCGCGTGCCGTCGGGCCGCTCCGCCACCGCCTCGACGCCGCGCATCGGGCGGTTTTCCTTCAGCGCCATCGCCATCGGGCAGTCGCCGTGGGCGAGCGGCGTGCCGTCGGGCCAGTAGAGCTTCCACGAGCCGCACCACTCGGCGCTGCCGAGCGCGGGCCGGACGCCCCATAGCTCCGCCGCCGCCTGGTTGAAGAAGGTGATGCGGCCGGCCGCGTCGGTGGTGTAGACCGCCGCCGGCAACGCCTCGAGCAGCTGGCGGAAGCCCCGCTCGGACTGGCGCACCGCGTCTTCCGCCGCGCGCAGGTTGGTGATGTCCTGGAAGCAGTCGATCGCGCCCACGACCTTGCCTTGATCGTCGAAGATCGGCTCGACGTTGGCGACGATGGTGATGCGCGAGCCGTCCGGCCGCTCGAGAATGAACTCGCGATTCTGCGCCGGCTGGCCGGTCTTGAGCACCTCGGACATCGGGCTCTGGGCAAGATCGAGCGGCTTGCCGTCGATGGTATAGGCCTTGTGGGTGCCGCAGAACCGTTCGCTGCCCACCTTGGGGGTGCGGCCCCATAGCTCGGCGGCGCGGCGGTTGAACTGGATCAGCGTGCCGTCCCGGTCGCAGACGTAGACGCCGATCGGCAGCATATCGAGGAAGCCGGGTGTCGCGTCGAGGAAGCGCTCCAGACCGCGCACCAAACCTGCGGCCGGGCCAGCCGGCCCCGTTTCGGTCTTGGACATCTGCCTGTGGCTCCCATCCCTGCGGCCGCTAATACTCCCGCTAAGCCGTTAATGCGCAGCCCCTGTGTACAGTTCCGCTCGCAACGCCCGTAAAGCCAAATATTTTCTCACTTTTTGGGTTCCAGCCGGCAGGGCCAGCGACGACCGGATTGGACTAACTCTTTGTTCCAACGTCAAGTTCTAGGCGGCGGTCACGAACAGCGCCCGGCTGCGCCCGGTGATCGGCCCGGGGCCGAAGTGCCTCGCCACCGCCGCCGCCACCTGCTCCGTCACCCGCTCCAGCCCGCCCGGGTCGCGGGCCTCGATCTCGGCCCGCGACGACCCGCCCTGGCAGAGCCCGATCGCCGGCTCCCGGGCGCTCGGCGCGCGGAGCTCCCGCTCCACCGCCTCCACGCTCACCTCGGCAAAGCCCGCCGCGGCCAAGTCCGCCCGGATTAAGTCGGCGTCGTTATAGCCGAAGGGCACGCGGCGCATGAAGCTCGGCGGATCGCCGGGAAAGAGCGCCGCCACCGCGTGGAAGACGGCGGCGTGGATCTCGTTCGCCTCCATCCGGTCCCAGACGCTGAAGACGAACCGGCCGCCGGGTGCGAGCAGCCGCCTCGCCTCGCGGAAGGCGCGGCGCTTGTCGGGAAAGAACATCACTGCGAACGCGCACATCACCGTATCGAAGCTCGCGACGGCAAACGGCAGCGCCGCGGCGTCCGCCTCACGCCAGGCGATCCTCGCATCCGGCCGCTTGGCCTTGGCGAAATCGAGCATCGCCCCGCTCACGTCGGTGGCGACGATCTCGGCTTGCGGAAACGCGTCGGCCACTGCGTAGGTGACGATGCCGGTGCCGCAGCCGGTCTCGATGAGTCCCGCCGGCGGCTTCGCCCGCAGGCGCTCGACCATGGCGGCGGCGTAGACGCGGAAGGCGAGCGGAACCATGTAGCGGTCGTAAAACGCCGGCATCGCGCCGGTGAACACCGGCTCGTGCGTGCTCATGGCGTGCGCGCGGCGCCGCCCGCTCCGGTCCGCATGAATGTTTCGACCGAGACCAGATTGAGGAGCGCCCGGTCGTTGCGCTCGAGGTACGCGTATGCCCGGCCGTAGTCGGTGCCGCAGGCGCGCCAGCCGGCGACGAGCCGCCGCCGCTCGGCGCTTGCCGGCCGCATCGCCGCGAGCAGGCGCCGCCACCATCGCTGCTTGCCTGGAAAGAGGACGCCGCAGCCGTAGTCGGTGTCGACGGTGAGATAGCGCAGCCCGCTCGTGGTGACGAAATCGACGTAGGCCTTGTAGGTGACGCCGCACCATTCGCCGGGCATGTACGCGGGGGTGCAGATCTCCTCGCGCGGCGGGCGGCAGTCGTGCACCACGATCACCCCGTCATCGGCCACGAGCCCGAGCGCCGCCGCGATGTCCCGCCGCGACGTTTCATAGAGGTGCCAGGAATCGGCCAGGATGATGTCGTAGCGCAGGCGGCGGCGGCGCATGGCGTCGAGGCACGCGGCGATATCGAGGCCGGAGCTGCGGAAATCGATGGGAAGGCCGTCGGCGAAATCGTCCGCACAATTGTACATGAGCCGGTGGCAGGGATCGAAGCGGCGCTGCTCGATCTCCGCGTAGCGGCGGCCGGTGCCGGCGGTGCAGAGCTCGAGGTAGCTGC